>CAIVEA010000350.1 GCA_903904765.1 uncultured Chloroflexota bacterium | reverse complement strand
GGGGTATATGACCACAACACCGGAAGAACTTCTCGTCCTCCTCAAAACAGGCCGGGGCGAACGCATTGAATGGTTCACAGACCCGCAAAACGCCGAGCAGGTTGCAACGGCGATGGCGGCAATGGCGAACAGCATCGGAGGCACGGTGCTGGTTGGCATCGGGGATGCGGGCGGCAGCATCAGCGGGGTCAAAAATGCCAGCGAGACAGTTGATCTACTGCTCAAGGCGGCGCTAATGATTGACCCGCCGCTGATCGCACCACTGCCACAGGTCGTCCGTGTGAACAGCAAGCCGGTGGTGGTGCTCACGATTCCTCGCGGGATGCCGCATATTTACGGGTTGGATGGGCGCTTCTGGCAGCGGCGGGGGACAGAGAACGTCCTGCTCAAATCCCGCGAACTGCACCGCCTGATCGCGGGGCGCGGCGAAGCCCATTTTGAAACCGAACCCAGCCGCGCCACCCAGAGCGATTTGGACTGGGAGAAAGTACGTGCCTACGCTGCCAGCCTCAGCGGGATGGGCGACATCACCCCCGAACAGGTGCTAGTCAAGCGCGGCTGCCTGAACGAACAGGATGGCAAACTCGTCCCCACTCACGCGGGCATCCTGCTATTCGGCAAAGACCCGCAGCGGTTCATACGCGGCGCAGAAATCACCGCCGTGCGCTTCGCAGGCGATGTGATGAGCGACACGTTCCACCGTCAGGACATCAGCGGTACGTTGCCCGACCAGATCAAACGGGCGGAGGTGTTTCTGGCGGATTACCTGCGAAAAGGTGTTCAGTTGGGCGCGACGATGGCACGAGCCGAAGCCTACGAATACCCGATGGAAGCGGCGCGTGAGCTGGTGGTGAACGCTGTGGCGCACCGCGACTATCAGATCAGCGGAGATGGCATTCGCCTGTTCATCTTCAGCAACCGCATGGAAGTCACCAGTCCGGGGCGGCTGCCCGGCCCTGTCACGATTGACAACATCAAGGACGAACGATTTTCGCGTAATCCGGCCATCGTACAGGTGCTTTCGGACATGGGCTTCATTGAGCGCCTCGGCTACGGCGTAGACCGCGTGATTGACCTGATGCGCCAGCAAAAATTGCACGAACCGAACTTTGAGGAAACCTCCGGCGGCTTCCGGGTCGTCCTTCGCAACGAAAGCACCGAACCCACCACCAACGCAGCAACCGCTAAACCGTTGGCCTTCAACGGGCGCTATAAGGGGCTGGAGATCAACCCCCGTCAGGAAGCGGCGCTGCTGCATCTGCACCGCGATGGCGGCAACTACCGCATCACCAACAGCGACCTGCAAGCCCTGTGTCCTGATGTCCACCCCGAAACCATTCGCCGCGATCTGGCTGATTTGGTGAGCAAGAATATCCTGACCAAGATGGGACAAAAACGCGGCTCATACTACATTCTGCATAACGGGGAGGACGAAAGGGGCGTACCAGACAGCGTGTAAATTCTGCTATGATGAACGCACGCGCCGGAAAATTGGGGAGTAAGATAATGCGACGTTGGAGTGTATGGCTGTGCATGATCTTCGTGCTGGCAGGATGCAATCTGGGAACTTCGCCAGCCCCCATCCCTACCTCGCCCGCACCCACCGAACCCGCCGCGCTCTCCTGCGACGAGATGGTGACAGTGGCGCTCAGCCGTGCCGATGCCGCCTGCGCCGCGCTGGGGCGCAATCAAGCCTGCTATGGCAACAATCTGGTACAAGCGGAATTTCAATCCACCAGCGCACCGGCCTTCACCACAGTAGGCGACATCGTTGATCTGCTCAGCGTGAAGCAGATCATCACTACACCGTTCGATCAGGCCAAGCAAACGTGGGGCGTGGCGCTGCTAAAAGCACAGGCCAACCTGCCCGGCACGCTGCCCGGTCAAAACGTCACCTTCATCCTGTACGGCGATGCGACGCTGGATAACGTCACGCCCGGTATGAACGCCGTCGTCCTCAAAACCGGGCTGGCAAGCACTACCTGTGCCAATGCACCGGAGTCGGCACTGGTCATCCAATCGCCAGAAGGGTCGCAGTCGGCGCTCACCATCAACGGAACGAGTCTATCACTCGGCTCGACCATCTATCTGACCGCACTCCAGAACGCCGAAATGCGCGTCGCCACCATCGAAGGCTCGGTCACGGTTAGCGCGTTCAACACGATTCGCGTCGTGCCGCCCGGCACACAGGTGCGCGTGGCACTCGGCGGGACGGATGGCCTGCAAGCCGCAG
>CAIVEA010000349.1 GCA_903904765.1 uncultured Chloroflexota bacterium | reverse complement strand
CGGGCATGGCCGACTTCGGCGACAAGAGCCGCGTGGCGCATCTGGATAAGGCGCTGGTGCAGGCTTCGCTGGAGCGCATGTGGGAAATGGTCGAAATCAGCGTTGACCGCATGAAGACGGCGGCGGGCGGCGTTCCGGTCATCCTCGTGGGCGGCGGCATCATCCTTATCGGCGACAAGCTGAACGGCGCTTCCGAACTGCACCGCCCCGAACATGCGTCGGTGGCGAACGCCATTGGCGCGGCCATCGCGCAGGTGGGCGGCGAAGTAGATCGCGTGTTCAGCCTTGATGCCATTCCGCGTGATAAGGCGCTGCAACAGGCCAAAGACGAAGCCACCCAGCGCGTGCTGCGCGAAGGCGCAATCCCCGACTCGGTGGAAATTGTGGATGTGGAAGAAATCCCGTTGTCGTATCTGCCCGGTAACGCGACCCGCATCCGTGTGAAGGCTGTCGGCTCGCTCGCGGTGGAATAAGCGATGTGGACAATCACGCATGATGATGTGACGGCGATTGCGCTGGGCGCGGGCATCCTCGGCACGGGCGGCGGTGGCAACCCGTATCTGGGGCAACTGCGGATGCAGGAACTGCTCCGGCACGGCTACAGCGTACAGGTGATGAACCTCGATGATCTGCCGGATGATGCGCTGGTGTGCGAAATCGGTTGGATGGGTGCGCCGACAGTGGGCGTGGAAAAACTGCCGCGCGGCAACGAGTCTGAGGCGGTGATCGCCGCGCTAGAACAATACGTGGGACGTAAGTTCGACGCGATTGCCTGCTCGGAAATCGGCGGCTCGAACTCGATTGCCCCGCTGGAGGCTGGCGCACAGACGGGCAAGCCCGTGATTGATGCAGACGCGATGGGACGCGCCTTCCCGGAAATGCAGATGAGCACGCTGTTTATCGGCGGGGTATCTTGCAACCCGTCGGCGATGGTGGATGCCAAAGGCAACTGCATCATATTCGACCACCTCGAAGACTCGTTCAAACTGGAACAGTACGCACGCCCTCTGTGTGTGCAGATGGGCTGTACGGCGCTGCTGGCGATTGGCGCAATGTCCGGCGCAGACGTGAAGCGGACATCGGTACGCGATACGCTCAAGCTGGCGAAGCAGGTGGGGCAGGCGGTGCTGGATGCGCGCAAGACCAAAGCGTCGTTCTCCAAAGCGGTGCTGGACATCACGGGCGGCGTGGAACTGTTCACGGGCAAGCTGGTGGATGTGCAGCGGCGCACCACCGCAGGCTTCGCACGCGGCGAAATGATTATCGAAGGGTTGGGCGACCATTCCGGCGGCTTTATCCACATCGCTTTCCAGAACGAGAATCTGGTGGCGTGGCGTGGAGATCGGCATACCCGCCAAGAGGTGATGGCCTGCGTGCCCGATTTGATTTGTTTGCTCGAATCCGATACTGGCGAACCCATTACCACCGAGCAGTTGCGCTACGGGCTGCGCGTTAATGTGCTGGCCATCCCGTGTACGGACAAGTTCCGCACACCGGAGGCGCTCAAGGTGGTTGGCCCGGCGGCCTTTGGCTACCCGGATGTGGTGTATTCGCCGATGCACAAAAACCCCGGTCAGGGTATCGAATAATAAACTGGAGTATTCCATCATGGGACGGTTGCTTGATGTGCAGAATATAGAGGATATTGCGCTGGGCGCTGCGGTGCTGGGCACAGGTGGCGGCGGCGATCCGTATATCGGCAAGCTGATGGCGATTGAGGCCATTCAGAAGTACGGGCCGGTTGAACTGGTGTCGGTGGACGAAATGCCGGATGATGCGTGGTCGGTGGCGATTGCCATGATGGGCGCGCCGACGGTCATGGTCGAGAAGATGCCGGGTGGCGAGGAATGCGTGCAGGCTTTCCGCGCTGTCGAGAGCTTCCTCGGCAAGCCCATCGGCTACGTGTATTCGATTGAGGCGGGCGGCATCAACTCCACCATCCCGATCACACTGGCGGCGCGGTTGCGGTTGCCGCTGGTTGATCTGGACGGCATGGGGCGCGCTTTCCCCGAAATTCAGATGGTGACGCACAACCTGTACGGCATCACCGCCACGCCGTTCACGATGGCCGACGAGAAGGGCAACAGTGCCGTCCTCTCGACCATTGATAACCGCTGGATGGAAACTTTTGCACGCGGGATTGCCGTCAACATGGGCGCGACGGCGCACATCGGTTGCTATGCCGCTTCCGGCAAGCAGCAGCGCGAAGCGGCGGTACACGGCACGATGAGCCTCGCCGAAAAAATCGGGCGCACCATCCGTGAGGCACGGGCGGCGCATGTCAATGTGACGCAGGCCATTCAGGATGTGACCAACGGCTTCCTGATTTTTCACGGTAAGCTGGTGGACATCCAGCGCCGCACGGTGGCGGGTTTCGCACGCGGCGAGGCCGTCCTCGAAGGCATCGGCGTGGACGCGGGCAGCAAGATGAAGATTCAGTTCCAGAACGAGAACTTGATCGCCGAACGCGATGGTGAAATCGTCGCCAGCGTCCCCGACCTGATTACAATGGTCGAGGAAGACACGGGCGAGCCGATCACCACTGAAGGGCTGCGCTACGGCTTCCGCGTGAACGTCATCGGTATGCCGTCGCACCCGCACTGGCGCACCGAGCAGGGCATCAAGGTTGTGGGGCCGCGCTACTTCGGCTACGAGGCCGATTTCGTGCCGGTGGAGCAGCGGTTCGGCAAGTAAATCGTAAGAACCTCACCCCTCAGTCCCCTCTCCATCACGCGGAATACCGCTATAGAGAGGGGAAGAAATGCG
>CAIVEA010000348.1 GCA_903904765.1 uncultured Chloroflexota bacterium | reverse complement strand
TGAATCACGCCACCCGCCACCCCGCCAAGCAGTGTACCCGCCGCCGCTACCTGTGCCGAGTAGCGCCCGCGCCGCCGTGCTGTCGCCCGCAGCGCCATCTCGCCAATCGCGCCGCCCACCGGAATTGCAACGATCACCACCAGAATCAGCCAGCCGCCGATGGCGCTGACCACGAACCCGCCCACGCCCGTCAGCGCCGCGCACACCGCCGCAATGATAGCGTAGTCGTTCTGGCTGGCGTTGAAGAATTTGTCTTCGTGCTGGCGCACGCATTGTTTACAGCGGTAGCCTACCGGAGTCGGCACGGCACATTCCACGCACATCAGCCGTCCGCACTTGTTACAGCGCAGGCTGGTTTCGCGGTCAGGATGCACCTCGCAAAAGGTCAGGTCGTCGGCAGGGGCGGGAATGGTCATGGGTGTAGTTCTTTCTGCGCGGCTAAATCTGCCGCTGGTCGGGTATCGAACGCACTGATTGGCGCGGTTCGAGGCGGTCGAGCAGCGAACGGTAGAAATAATGCCGTTCGCGCAGGCGGGCGAAGCGGCTGACATGCTGGCTGGCCTGCACGCGCACGCAGTCTCCCGGCAGCACTGTCCCCATCAGCACACCGTCCACCGTCAGCGAAATGTCGGTGGAGGTATTGGGGGTGGGCATGACATCCACCGTTGCCCCTTCGGAGAGGATGATCGGGCGCTCCATGCTCAGGTGCGGCGCGACGGGGACGATCAGGATGTTCCGCAGTTCGGGCGGCAAAATCGGCCCGCCGCAGGCCAGTGCATAGGCCGTCGAGCCGGTGGCGCTGGCGATAATCAGCGCGTCGGCGTTGTAGGTGGTCGTCCAGTCCTTATCAATGTAGGTTTCGAGGCGAATGGTGCGTGCCGCCACGCCACGACTGATGACCACATCGTTCAGGGCATCGCTGCTGCTCAACTGAAGGTCGCCGCGCAGATGGCTGGCGTGCAGCATCATGCGTTCTTCGATCCAGAAATCGCCCGCCAGCACCCGTTCGACGGGTTCTTCCCACGCATCAGGGCCGGCAATCTCGGTCAGGAAGCCCAGATAGCCCATGTTCACGCCCAGCACCGGAACGCCGCGTTGGGCGCAGGCGCGTGCCGCCCGCAGCATCGCGCCGTCCCCGCCGATGGCGATGACCAGATCGGCCTCTGCCACCGCAGGTTGCACCGTCGTCTCGTCCCACTGGGTATACATCCACTGACGAAAGCCCCGCCGTTGCAGATGCGCGGCAATCTCGTGCGCGACAGGCGCAGATTGGGGACGCTGAGGATGCGCGAGAACACCGATACATTTCAAGTCGGTTGGCATGAGTTTATCCCGCTGCCTGTATCCAATAGGGGTATCTTACCGCAAGCGCAGCAGAATCGCCCTACTGCGAGTGTAGCACAGGCGTTCGTAATCGTGTAGAGGGGAATCGCCGGATTGCCGCTGTGAGGGGATGGTGCTACACTCGCAAGCATCGGGGTTTCTGTCGGGAGAATGACTGTCGAACGACAGGTTTAGTGAGGAATGACCATGCGGCGACGTTCGCTGATTATTTTTGTCCTGTTGAACGTGCTGGTGACGGTGGGTGTGGTGTTCGGTGTCACCAGTGTGATGAACAACCAGACCACGCCGAACTCAAACGGTCAGCAGGTCGTGATTACTGTGCCGATTCTGGTGACGGCGACCACCGACCCGAACGCCACGCCGATGATTCGCATCGTGACGGCCACGCCGTTGCCGGGGCAGGTCATTCTGCCGACCAACATCCTCGACGCGACGGCGGTAGGCGGCACACCCATCGTCAGCACCTTTGACGCGCAGGCGCTCAGCGGCAATATCCCGTTGCAAGGCACAGCCACCTCGTTGCCACAGAATTGCATTTTGCACTCGGTACAATCCGGCGATACGCCCTACGGCATCGCACAGCAGTACGGCGTGGCGGACTTCAACCGCATCATGGAAGTGAACGGCCTGACCGACGACACCGCCGCGCTGCTCCAGATTGGCGACACGCTGATTGTGCCGCTGGATGGTTGCCCGCTAACGGCGGCGGATGTGGCGGCGGAAGTCGTCCCCACCAGCGAAGAAGCGACGGCGGAAGGTGATGTGGCTGTTGATGCTACCGCCGAGTCCACCGCTGAACTTGCGCCGACGGTGCGCCCCACGCTCACGCTGCCGCCCACCGCCGCCAGCGCACAGGTGGAAATCGTGGAAGTGACCGGAGCCGGAGACATCACCGCCGAAGGCGTGGTCATCCGCAACATCGGCAACACCGTCAACCTGAAGGACTGGACGCTGACCGACGGTGATGGCAACACCTATACTTTCGCAGAACGCTTCCTGTTCTCGAATGCGCTGGTGAGCGTGTTCAGCCGCGTAGGTGAGGATACGGCGATTGCGCTGTTCTGGAATCGCAGCGAAGCCGTGTTTGACCCGAAGGAAGATATCCTGACGCTGACCGACAATAAGGGCGTTGTGCAGTCCACCTACCGCTTGCCCGCATCATCCGGCTAAGGCTCTCCCCGCTTTGCCCTTCACAACCGCCCCGCATAGGCATAAGCCCTGTGCGAGGCGGTTTTTCTTTTCTATGCGGATGAATCCTTGATGCAGGATAACAAAAAAGCGCCGTATGGCGCTTTGTGTGTGGACCTGAAGAGATTC
>CAIVEA010000347.1 GCA_903904765.1 uncultured Chloroflexota bacterium | reverse complement strand
GCAAGATGGGCGTGAACAAGACGCTGCTGGTGGTGCTGTCCGTCGGTGGGCGACGCTTGGGCGTGGTGCAGGCTTCCAATAAGCTAAATGGTGAGGACTTCAACGACAAAGATGCCCGCCTGCTGCTGATCTTCGCCACACAGGTGGCAGCCATGATCGAAAATGCCCGTTTGTATCGCGGCATTCAGGCCAGCGCCGACCAAGCCACCCGCCTGCGTACCGTCGCAGAAATGGCCGGCGCGATCCTCACGCCCGAAGACTCGTTCACCCCTCTGCTGGCGGAAATTTCGGCGCTCACCCGCAGTCCAGTGGTGTTCCTGAACCTGCTCGACGCGCAAAACAGTAGCCTCGTCACCTATCCCAACCGTGTATATGGCGCATCGTTGACCGCCACTATCACTTACGATATCTATAGCAAAACCTTCGCAGATAGCGTGGTGCTATCGCATCAGCCCTTCATCAGCAACCATTTGGAGGACGACAAGCGGGTGCTGGCACTGTACCGCGAGACGGTCAACGCTTTCGCTGTGCGTTCGGCGGTGCTTGTGCCGCTGGTGGTCGGTGATCGTAGCTTGGGCGAACTGGGTATCGCCAACCGCGCCGCCGAACCGTATGACGAGGCCGACCAGAAGCTGTTACTGGCAATTGCCGCGCAGATCGCCGCCACGATTGAACGGTTGCGCCTGTACGAGGCCGCAGGTGAAAACCTCAGCCGCCGCGTGCTGGAACTGGACGCGATCTCGCACATCAGCAGCGAACTCACGCAGACGCTGGACTTGAACCGCGTGCTGGATGTCATCCGGCAGGAAGCTGCCCGCGCCACCGATGCCGACGGCAGCACTGTTGTGCTGCTCAAGCCGCCCGCGCTGTGGAGTGCGCCGGACGCACCCGAACTGGATATGCGGGTGGGCGGCAATCAGGGGTTCAACGGGTTAGCGCCGATTGAGCAGGATGCCATCCGCCAGAGCGCCAGTTTTGTGCTGGTGGGCGATTACGCTTCCAACGGTCACGCCCCCATGCCGGCGATAGCGCGTTCCGCCATCGCCCACGCCTTCCTATACGAAAATGAAGTTGTGGGTGTGCTGCATCTGTACCATCAGCGCCCCAACCACTTCAATGAGCGCGGCGCGAGTTTCCTGCGGACGCTTTCCGCAAAAGCCTCACTCGGCTTCGGCAACTACAAACGCTATCAAGAACAGCTGGAACGCAGCAACCGCCTGCGCCGCCGCGTGGAACAGCTCAACCAGATTTTTGAACTGGGGCAGATGCTTCAGACCAATCTCGATCAGGTCGAGCTGCTCGAATCTATCCTCGAAGGTATTCAGCAAAGCGTGGGCTTCGATGCCGGCGTGGTGCTGCTGACCGACCTTTCGACAGGGTTACTGCGGCGCGTGGCACAGGCCGGTATGCCGCTGGATGTGTTCGAGACCAGCAAAACCAATACGCTCAAGCTGGAAGATTTGAATGCACTGCTCACGCCCGAATTCCAGATCAGTGAGTCGTTCTTCTATCCAATGGAACGGCGCGGCGAATGGGAAGCTTGCGACCTGACGGCGCTGCGGACAACCTACCCCGGTCAGCGCCCACTGGCGGAATCCAGCGATGGACGCGCATGGCGCGACGGCGATTTGCTGCTACTGCCGCTGCTCGGCCCCGGCGGAGCGACGCTAGGCGTAATGAGCCTTGACCGCCCGCAGGATGGACAGCGCCCAGACCGTACCACACTGGAAGTGCTGGAAATTTTCGTACATCAGGCGGCGACCACTGTCGAGAATATCCGCCTGTACCTGAGCAGTTTGGAGAGCGCCGATCAGGAAGCCCGCCTGAACGAGATGATGGAGTCCATCTCCAGCACGCTGGATGTACAGGAGATTGTGGAAGCCGTCGCTCAAGGGGCGCTGCGCCTGATCCCCATCACCCGCATGACGGTGGCGCTGCAAAACGCTGATGAAAGTGGCTACGATCTGATGCAGGTCAGCATCTCCACCGATGGTGTGCTGCACACCCGCAGCGAAGAACGCGCCACACTCAACGGCATGGCGCTGTATCAAGCCATTCAGGACGGGCAGGATGCACTGTTCCTATCCTCGGATACGGTGCAGAGCGCCTTCGATGACCTGCGGACATGGCGCGAACAGGGCGAGAACACTTCCCTCATCATCCCCATGCTGACGGGCGGCAGCACGTTAGGCGCGATGCACTTCGGCAGCGAATTGACCGAGGCAACCAGCTTCAACGAGTACCGTCCACTGCTCAAGCGGTTGACCAACCTCGCCGCCGTCGCCATCCAGAATGCGCGGCTGTTCAAGCAGGCACTCAACCTGCAAAACTTCAACGAGTCGGTCGTGCAGTCCATCCAGCAAGGCATTATCGTGTTGGATCGCAACGGGCGCATCCTTTCGATCAACGATTTCATGCGCGTGCATTACGGTTGGGAAATCCGCAGCGCCTTGCGGCAGGATTTGTTCGACTACAGCCACGATCTTGAACCGCTGCTAAAAGATGACCTGAAAGCGGCGCTGGAACAGGGCAAACTGGGCGAGCGCATCTGGCAGCCCACCCAAGCTGCCGATGGTTCGACCATCGTCCGCAACTTCTACACCTACCCGCTGCTGAGTGGCGACACGGTGCGCGGCGCGGTGCTGCTGGTGGAAGATGTGACCGAACGCGCCCGTTTGGAACGCGACGTAGAAGCGCGTGCGAATCAGTTGGCCGTGCTGACCGAAGTTTCCAGCCGCATCACCGCCTCGCTCAAGCGCGACGAAGTGGTAACGCTGGTGCTGGAAGAAATCGGGCGCATCATCAGCTACGACTCGATGACCTTGTGGCGGCGCAGCGGCGATACGCTGGTGCTGGTGGGTGCGCGCAGCGAAATTACCGATATGGTTCCGCCCACTGCCGAGACGCAAGTTTCAATGCAGGCGCACGAACGCATGCATATTCTGGCGGAGCGCAAAGCCCCTTACTCGATCAGCAATTTGCGCGCGATTGACCCGCTGCCCGGTGAGGAAAACTGCAAAAGCTGGCTGGGCGTGCCACTGGTCAATCAGGACAACGTGGTGGGCGTGATCGCCCTCGCCAAGCATGAAGCGGGCTACTACGACACGCAGGCCGAGCAAGCCGCGTTCGCCTTCGCCAATCAGGTGGCGATTGCCCTCGAAAATGCCAATCTGTACGCCGAAGCGCAGTATCAGACGGAACGCCTGAGCCTGCTCAACCGCGTGTCGGTGCAATTGGCGCAATCGCTGGATAGCGAGAACATCCTCGAAGTCGGTCTGCGCGAAATTGCTCAGGCCATCCAAACCGATCACGGGCGGGCGCTGGTGCTGGAACGCGATATTCAACTGGCGCGGGTGATCGTCACGCACCCGCGTGGCGAAACGCCGCCGGATGAGATCATCCCGATTGCCAACAGCGCCATCTATCAGACCGCCCGCCGCAGCGCGCAACCGCTATTTGTTGAGGATGTGAAGGCGCTGAAAGACGACGACCCGCTGCGCCACGAACTGGAGGAGCGCGGCTTGCTGGCCTATATGCTCATCCCGATGACGGTGGCCGGGCAGGTGATCGGCGTGTTTGAATTAGAGGATCGCGCCCGCGCCCGCGCCTTCACACCGGAACAGATTGATCTCGGTTTGATTATTGCGAATCAGGCGGGTATCGCCGTACAGAACACGAACCTGCTGGAACAGACGCTCGTCCGCACCCGCGAACTGGAAACACTGCTGGAAGCGGCGCAGGCCACCTCGCTCACGCTGAACCTCGATGATGCTTACGTCATCGTGACCGACCTGATTCTGCATGCGCTGAACATGGATCAGTGTGCGGTGATGATGTGGGACAACGTGGAAAACGCGGTGGAAGTGGTGGTAGATCGCGGGCGCTTCGGTGACGACAGCAAAGCCACGCCCATCGGGACGCAGTACAACCTGCGTCAGCACCCCGTCCTGCGCCGTGCGCTGGAAGACCGCGAAATCGTGGTTATGCGCGTGGAGGACGAGACGGTGGATGCTGACGAGCGTGAAAAGCTGCAAGCGGGTGGCTTCACGATGGGTGTACTTATCCCGCTAGTGGTGCGCGATCAGGCGATTGGCGTGGTGCGGGCGCAGTTGACCGCCCAGCATTACCTGTTCAGCAGCCGCGAAATCCGGTTGGCGCAGGCGTTAGGCGCACAGGCCGCCATCGCCATCCAGAACGCTCGCCTCTCCAGCGAAACGGCTGCGCTGGTGGAAGAAGGCTTCATCCTTAACACGCTGTCGCAGTCCATTTCGTCCACGCTCACCATCGAGAAGATGATCGCCACCGTGCGCGAACAGGTGCCACAGGTGACACATGCCGACGAGATGTATCTGGCGCTGTACGAGCCGGAAACCCAGACCATCACTTTCCCGATGGCCGTCCGCAAGAACGTGGACATCGTGATCCCGCCGCGCAAGTTGAATACCGATGAAGTGTCGTTCATCATCAAGCACCGCCGTTCGCTCAACCTCGGCGGCGGCAACTGGAGTTCGGACGACATGCGCCGCAACCTGAGCATTCGCAACGGCGAAGGTGATGTGCGCTGTTACTTGGGCGTGCCGGTAGCCTCCGGCGATCAGGTACTCGGTGTGCTGGCGCTGCGCGACTCGCAAAACACCCGCGCCTTCGGCATCAACGACGAACGCTTGCTGATGACGGTAGGGACGCAACTGGGCGCGGCCATCCAGAACGCCCGCCTGTACAAGCAAGTCAGCACCTTCGCCGAAGAACTGAACCAGCGCGTGCAGGAGCGCACCATCGAACTTCAGCAGGAGCGTGATCGTCTGGATACGCTCTACCGCATCACCTCCGAACTGGCGCGAACGCTGGATATGGATCGCGTGTTGCGGCGCGCTCTCGAAATGGTGGCGGGCGCGGTGCAGGCCAAAGACGGCGTGATTATGCTGATTGACCCGCTTTCGGATAAGCTGCTCACCCGCGCCGCGCTGCAACCCGTCGTCGTCACCAACGGCGACGACAGCCACCCCGCCGAAATGGTGGCAACGTGGCTGCTGCAAAACGAGCGCGTGCTGGTGGCGGAAGACCTGCGCGAAACCGCCTACTGGAATCCCAACCAGCCCGGTGCGAAGAACTGGCGCAGTGCGCTGGCGGTGCTTCTGGAAAGCAACGATGACCCGCAAGGCGTGCTGGTACTCTTGAGCGAAGAAGTGAGCGCCTTCAGCGACTCGCAGTTGAAGCTGGCAACCGCCGCCGCCAATCAGGTGGCCGCCGCCATCAACAACGCCGACCTGTATCACCTCATCCGCGATCAGGCCGAACGCCTCGGTATGCTGGTGCGGCTGGAGCAGGAAGAGTCCGAGAAGAATTCCGCCATCGTAGAAGGTATTGCGGACGGTGTGATGCTGGCGGATGCCGAAGGCGCGATTGTGCTATTCAACGGCGCGGCGGAGCGCGTGTTAGGGCTTTCGCGCGATCAGGTCATCGGGCAGGCCATGTTCCGCCTGACCGGGCTGTTCGGCGGCTCTGCGACCAAGTGGGGCGAGGCCATTGATAACTGGACTCACAACCCCGAAAGCCACCGCCCCGGCGAGTTCCTCGAAGAACGGCTCGACCTCGGCACGAAAGTCGTGCAGGTTCACCTATCGCCGGTATACAACAATGACCGCTTCCTCGGCACGGTGTCGGTGTTCCGCGACATCACCAAAGAAGTGGAAGTGGATCGCATCAAGAGCGAATTTGTGTCCAACGTGTCGCACGAACTCCGCACCCCCATGACCAGCATTAAAGGCTATGCCGATCTGCTGCTGATGGGCGTGGCCGGCAACGTCAGCGACCAGCAGCGCGGCTTCTTGACCAAGATCAAGAGCAACGCAGATCGCCTCAGCCGCCTTGTGGACGACCTGCTGAACATCTCCAAGCTGGACGCGGGCGAACAGATGACGATCTCGGTGGTGGATTTGAAGGAGATGTTGCCGACGGTCTTGAACACGGTGGCACGGCGCAGCGAACACGAAGTCAAGAAGATGCACACCGAACTGGACATTGCGCCCGATCTGCCCAAGATTGATGCCGATGTGCATAAGCTGACGCAGATCGTCACCAACGTGATAGACAACGCCTTCAACTACACCTATGCTGACGGGACGATCACGGTCAAGGCGGCCTTCGTGCCGGATGACGAGCGCGTGTTAATCTCGGTCAGTGACACAGGTATTGGCATTCCAGAGGAGTTCAAATCGCGCATCTGGGGGCGTTTCGAGCGCGTGGAAACCCATGCGCTGGTGATGGATGTACCCGGAACCGGCCTCGGACTGTCCATCGTGCGCGAACTGGTGCAGATGCATCATGGCGACATCTGGTTTGAATCCGAAATAGGCAAAGGCACAACGTTCTTCATCGCGCTGCCGCTGCATCAGCCTCGCGGGTAGGCTGTTGTGGAAAACGATTTAGGGAAGGGATAAGGAAGGGCATGGCGCATATACTGGTTGCGGAAGATGAGCGCGACATCCGGGAACTCATCAATTTCACGTTGATGTTCGCGGGGCATCAGGTCAGGCTGGCGGCCAACGGAGCCGAGGCGCTGGAAATGGCGATTGCCTCCCCCCCTGAACTCATCATGATGGATATACGGATGCCCAAGATGACCGGTTACGAGGCCTGCCGCGAGATGAAGCGGGTGGAGGCACTCAAACCTGTTCCGGTGGTGTTCCTCTCCGCCAAAGGGCAGGACGAGGAAGTGCAAACGGGCATTGAGGCGGGCGCGACGGCCTATATCCTGAAACCGTTCTCGCCAGACGATCTGACGCAGCAAATCAACAACATTTTGAAGCAGCACGGTTTAGCCTAATTACGTAGACGGGACGGCTTATGAGCGCCATCCATATCGGGGATGATCTCATCCATTACGAATTTCTGGGCAGAGGCCGCCCGGTAATTCTGCTGCATAGCTGGGTCGGGTCATGGCGTTACTGGGTTCCGACCATGCAGAGCTTGCAGAACAAGTTCAAAGTGTATGCGCTGGATTTGCACGGCTTTGGCGATACCAGCAAAAACGAGAAGAAATACTCGATTTCCAGTCAGGTGCATTTGCTGCACGATTTTCTAGAAAAGCTGGCTGTCCCCAAAGCGGCCTTCATTGGTCACGGGCTAGGGGCGCAGGTGGTGACGGAATTTGCCCGTCTGTACCCGGATATGGCTCCACGCATCATGCTCATCAGCGCCCCGCTGTTCGATGTGTCTGATCTGGAGAAGCGGACGCGCCCCGGTCGCGCTGTACCCCTCACGCAGAACCGCGCCAGCACTGAAGCCAGCACCGAAGCCACCATCGCCAATTCCAGTTCGGCAGCCATGCGCGCCGCCCTCATGGAACGGATGCGTACCGTCCAGCAAGAAGCCGCCCGCGCCGCTGCTTCTGCCAGCACTCCTACGCCGCGCAAAGCGCCGCTGGAGAACCCGCTGGCGGAAATTCTGGCGAACGCCACGCCGGAGGCGCTGCTGCTCAAATGCTTCAAAAAGTCTGATCCGATCTATGAAAAACTGGCGGTGGACATCCCCAAGACCGATGCCCGCGCCTTGAAGGGCTGCGCCACCGATTTCGATCCGGGTCGCCTGCTGGATACGGTTTGGCAACTGCCGATGCCGATGGTGGTGCTGCATGGCCTAGAAGATGACCTGATCGAAGCACCGGATGAAGAAGTGTGGCGCTATATCAAAGCCGACAAAGAAGATAAACTGGTGGATATTCCGCTGGACGGGGTACATCATTTCCCCATGCTGGAATACGAACGCTTCAACCGTCTGGTGACGGATTTTCTGGAATTACCAGATTTGACGCACCTCAAATCGGACATCAAAGAACGTTGGAAACGCCGAAGTCGTTAAAAGCACTGGTGGTCGCCAATGGCGATGCACAGGATGGGCCGATGGTGCGCCGCGCCATCGAGTCTGCGCCGGATGCGTGGGTGATCGCTGCCGATGGCGGTGCGCGGTTGGCGGCCTACTATGGCCTCGCCGTGCAAACGCTCATCGGTGATATGGATTCGGTTGAACCGCCGACACTGGAACACCTGACCCGTAGCGCCGAAGTGCTGCGCCACCAGCCCGAAAAAGACGAAACCGATCTGGAACTGGCGCTGCTGCTGGCCGCCGAGCGCGGCGCACGCTGGATTCGCGTGCTGGCGGCGCTGGGGGATCGCCTCGACCAAACGCTGGGGAACATCTACCTGATGGCGCTGCCCGTGCTGCACGGCTTGGATGTGCGCTTGGTGGCGGGGAAACAGGAAGCGTGGCTCATCCGCGAAGGACAGTCTTCGGTGTACGGCACGGCGGGCGATACGGTGTCCATCATCCCCCTCAGCGGCGAAGCGCGGGGTATCCGCACCCACAATCTGTACTACCCGCTGCACGACGAAACGCTGCGTTTCGGTCCCGCACGGGGCATCAGCAACGTGATGCAGGCCGCCGAAGCGCACATCAGCGTGCGCGAAGGCATAGTGCTGGTGGTACACACGCTGGGTCGCGCCTGAAACCTTCCCCGATTTGTGCATTTTTATCAATTTTTACAATAAGCCTTCAAAATTCATCTTACAATGAAATGCGGGATATTCTGATCAGTTTCTTCGGGTTGGAGGAAAGGACGAACGCACATGAAATCACGTCTATTCTTACTGGCGCTGTTGTTTTCGCTGGTGTTCCCCGCGCTGGTGGGCGCACAGGACGCAACGGCTAACGCGCTGACATTCAACACACCCTCACAGGGCAATATCACCAATGAGACTTTCACCCAGAATTGGACGCTGCAAACCGCCAGCGCCGACCGCATCAGCGTGGTGGTAGAACGCAGCGACGGCAACTTAATCCCCGATGTATCCATTCTGGATGCCAGCGGGTCGGTGCTGCAATCCAGCTACGGCGCAGACCGTACCGGAGCGCGGGCGCTGATTGACGACATCACCCTGCCGGCGGCGGGCAGCTATACTGTGCAAGTGGGGCGCTATAACGGCGAAAGCGGCGTGACGACGGGCGCATACAGCATCAACGTGCTGCTGCTCGGCACGGGTGAGGATAACCCGAACAACACCGCCGTCATCGGCGCGGTGCAGGAAAACGTGGCGGTCACGGGCGAATTAACGGGCGCGCACTGGTATCAACGCTACACCTACACCGCACAGGGCGCGGACATCATCCATGTCGAAGTACACCGCACGGGCGGCTCGCTGTTCCCGCAGGTGGATATTCTGGACGCGAATGGGCAAGCCATCACCAGCGGCTACACCAGCTACGCGGGCGACGAAGCGATCATGGATTACACCACCCTGCCCTCGGCGGGCGATTATACGATTGCTGTCACCCGCCAGAGCGGGTTCAGCGGCGATACCGAAGGCACTTACGACCTGCTGGTGACGACGCTCGGCTATGGCGAGGACAATCCGGCACTGGCGGGCGTGATGGGCGCTGTCACCTATGGCACAGCCGTCACGGGCGATATAGGAGCGCGCTGGTACGAAGACTGGACGTTCAGCACCACGTCTAGCGATGTGCTAACCATCAGCGCCGCCCGCACCAGCGGCACGTTGCAACCCATCGTCACGCTATTGGGCGGCAGCGGTCAGCCAATCAACACCGGCTACACCAGCCGCACCGGAGACAGTGCCACCCTCGAACGCTACCAGCTACCGGGGCCGGGCAATTACACCGTGCGCGTCAGCCGCCAGAGCGACCAGAGCGGTGCCAGCAGCGGCGGCTATTCGCTGGCGGTCACACTGAACGGGGCGGGCGAGGAGAGCGAGACGCTGCGCGGCGCAACGGGCGCGGTGGTGGACGGAACGCCTGCCGAAGGGCAGATCACGGATAGCCGCTGGGCGGATACATGGACGTACAGCGCCAAGAAGGGCGTGGTGATTGACATTACCGTGCTGCGTACCAGCGGCACCCTCATCCCGCGCCTCGAAATCCGCGATGCCAACGGGCAGCCCGTCAACTCGGCCTACTACGGAGCGAGTCAGGACTCGGCAGCCATTACCAACTATGTGATGCCTTCCGACGGCACGTATCAGATTGTGGTCATCCGCGATGGCGACGCAGGCGGTTACACGACGGGCGGCTACATCCTGACGATTAAGCCTACCGGAACGTAGCGCATTCCGCATCTGTTTTCTACAATCCGCCCCATTGCTTCATGGGGCGGATTTGTTTCCGGGTGTGGACAGGAGCAGGTATGAGCATCGTCATCTTCGGCGGCACGGCTGCCTATCATCTGAAACTGGCTGACCATGCCCGCGTGGGCGAACGGCGGGTGCTGGATACGCCTTTTGGCGCGTCTGCCCCGTTCGTGCATCTAGAACACGAAGGGCGCGGCGCGTGGTTCAGCTCGCGGCACGGTGAGGACGGCTTGCAGCGCACCGCCGCTTTCGTCAACCATCGGGCGAACCTGTGGGCGGCGCGGGAACTGGGCGCGGAGGTCGTGCTATCGTGGAACGGCGTGGGTGCGATTGCCCCCGGCCTATCGGTGGGACAGGCCGTCATCCCCGATGATGTGCTGGACATGACGCGGGCGCGGGTGAGCAGCTTTGGCAACACGCTGCCGGAGCGCCGTTTGCCGGGGGGCGCACCCTTTGCGGCGGACTGGCGGACGCGGTTGGTGACGGCCTGCGCTGCGGTGGGTGTGGCATGTGCGACGCATGGCACGTATGTGTGCAGTGAAGGGCCGCGCCTCGAAACCGCCGCCGAAATCGCGCTGTTCGGCTGGGGCGGCGCGGCGGTGGTGGGTATGACCCTCGCGCCGGAAATCTGGCTGGCGGCAGAGATCGGGCTGGCCTATGCCTCGGTATGCATCATCACCAACATGGCCACCGGACGCTGGCATCTCGACCCACGCCGCGATTTCGGCCCCGGCGTAGGCGTGACCGGATTACGCATCTGCCTCGCGGCGCTGCCTGCGGAATAACGCGCCTGCGGTTGGTTGTGGCACACCCCGCCCCGAGTACAATGGGAAGTGTGGCAGAAACTGTTTTGAAAGGGGTATATGATGCCTACGCTTCAACGCGGTGATGCACAGGTCTATTACGAGATCGGCGGACAGGGCTTGCCTGTCGTCTACATTTGCGGCTTCGGCTCGCACAGCGCGGATACGCTCGGTCAAATCACCCGCAGCGTCCTCGGTGAGCAAACGCGCTTGCTGGTGGTGGACAATCGCGGTTCGGGGCGCACCCAAACGCCCTCCGACGCGGTGGCAACGATTGATGATATGGCGGATGATGTGGCGGCGGTCATGGCGCACGAGGGGCTGGACTCGGCGCACATCCTCGGCGTTTCGATGGGCGGATGCGTGGCGCTGACGCTGGCGGTGCGCCACCCGCAGCGCGTCCGCAGCCTGATCGCGGCGGTCACGCTCAGTCATTCGCCGCCCATGCCCAACCGTTCGGCCTTCATGTTGCAAAGCCTGCGCGATTTGCGTGATCGCAAGCTACCGCAGGATGTGATCGCCCGTTTTACGGCGCTGTTCCTGCTGGGTGAGCAGGCATTTGAGTACGAATCGCTGATGGGGATGTGGGTGAATGCCCCGCCCGACCCACTGGAACAAACATCCGAAGGCTTCTTGTTGCAGAAGGCCGCGCTGGAACGGTACGATTTGCGTGGGCAGGTGAGCCGCATCACCGCGCCCACGTTGCTGATGAGCAGCCCGGATGATGTGCTGGTTCCGCCGCGCTTTCAGGACGAACTGGCCGCCGCCATCCCCGGCGCGCAACTCAAACACTACCCCGGCGGGCATGTGTTTATGCTGCTGCCGATGTATAGTCCAAGCTATTTTGCGGACGCGCTGGCCTTCTGGTCAGCCTGTGAACAAGCGTAAAGTTGTACATCACCCCTCTTATCCCCTCTCCATTGCAATGGAGAGGGGAAGCTAAGCGCAGCGCAGCGGGGTGAAGTCATGCATAACCATATTCATTGTTGAGGGGGAATTGTGAGCATAGACCGTATTATCAAAGGGCTGTTGATTTTTGTGCCAGTAGCGCTGATCGTGAATGCAACGGGCGGGAGTCCGGTGCTGATCTTTTTGTTTGCATGTCTGGGTATCATCCCATTGGCTGATCTGATGGGCGAGGCCACCGAAGAACTGGCTGTCCACACCGGCCCCAAGCTGGGCGGCCTGCTGAACGCCACACTGGGCAACGCAGCAGAACTCATCATCACCATTTTCGCGCTGCGCGAAGGGTTGGTTGATCTGGTGAAAGCCTCAATTGTCGGCTCGATTCTGGGCAACCTACTGCTGGTACTGGGACTCAGCCTGCTGCTGGGCGGCCTGAAGAACGGCCTACAAAAGTTCGATCCGCGCACGGCTGGCTTGAACGCCACGCTGCTGATTCTGGCGGTGGTGGCGCTGGCAATCCCTTCGCTGTTCGATGCGGCGCTGCTGACCAACAAAGCGGCGGAACTGGGTTTGAGCGAAGGTGTGGCGGTGGTGATGATCGTGCTGTACGGCCTGAGTGTGCTGTACTCGTTCACGCACCGTACCCCGAATGGCGACCCACATGCTCACGAAACCGGCAGCGAACATCACCACGCCAAATGGAGCGTGCGGACTTCAGTCATCGTGCTAGTGGTCGCCACGCTGGGTATCGTGTTCATGAGCGAGGTGCTGGTGGGCGCGGTGGAGCATGTGACCGAAACGCTCGGCCTGAGCGAATTGTTCATCGGTATCATCATCGTGCCGCTGGTGGGCAACATCGCGGAACATCTGGTGGCGGTGCAAGTCGCCATGAAGAACAAGATGGAACTGAGTCTGGCGGTCTCACTCGGCTCCAGTTTGCAAGTGGCGCTGTTCGTTGCGCCGGTGCTGGTGTTCATCAGCTTGCTCATGGGCGGGCAAACGCTGCTGCTGGTGTTCAGCGGTTTCGAGATTATCGCGCTGATTGCGACGGTGTTGGTGGCGGCTTTTATCGCACTGGATGGCGAGTCAAACTGGCTGGAAGGCGCGATGCTGCTGGCGGTGTACGTCATGATCGCGCTGGCCTTCTACTTTTTACCGGCGGCACAGGCCGCAGCACACGCGGGGGGATAATGGTCAAAGCACAGATCGGGTTGATGCTTGAGGGACAATGGGGGCTGACATGGGAACGCTGGCGGCGCTTACTCCGCGCTGCCGAGGATTATGGCTTCCAGTGCGTATTCCGGTCTGACCATTTCACGATTGGCCCGCCGGACGAGGACTCGTTGGAAACCTTTGTTTCGCTGACCGATGCCGCCACGCAGA
Source organism: uncultured Chloroflexota bacterium (assembly GCA_903904765.1). The sequence continues at coordinate 872 of CAIVEA010000347.1, read as the reverse complement.
CCAGTCGCATCGAGTTGGGGACGCTGGTCGCGCCGACCACCTTCCGGCATCCGGCGCTGACGGCGCGTATGGCGGCGGCGGTGGATGACCTCAGCGGTGGGCGGCTGGTGCTGGGTTTGGGGACGGGCTGGCATGAGCGCGAACATCAGCAGTTCGGCATCCCGTTCTACGATATCGCCACCCGCTACGCCATGCTGCACGAGGCGCTGGAAGTGACCACGCGCTTGTTCCGCAGCGATACGCCCGTCAGCTTCGACGGGAAGCATTACCCGCTGCGCGAGGCGATTCTGCTGCCGCGTCCGGCGCGGAAGAACGGCCCGCCCATCCTGATCGGCGGCAATGGCCCGAAAAAAACGCTGCCGCTGGTGGCGCAGTATGCCGACGAGTGGAACGCGGTGTATATCACGCCGCAGGGCTGCCGCGAACGCAACGCCCTGCTGGACACGCTGTTGGCGGAACGCGGGCGGGCGGCGACCAGCGTGAAACGTTCGGTGATGACGCAGGTCATTCTCGGCAAAGATGACGCGCAACTGGCGGCGAAAGTGGCGCAGTCGCCAGAGCCGTCCGATAAGCTACTGGAGTGGAATCGCATCGTCGGTACACCGTCGGCGGTGGTAGACCAGATCAGCGCGTATGTGGAGGCGGGAACGCAGCGACTGATGCTGATGTGGCGCGACCAGACCGATTTCGACGGGCTGGAACTGCTGGCGAAGCAGGTGCTTCCGCATTTTTCGTAGCGAAACCTCACCCCTCAGTCCCCTCTCCAACACGCGGAGTACCGCTTTGGAGAGGGGTGAAAGAGTCTGCTGCTTGCTCCCCCTCGCTGTTACTACGGAGAGGGGGCTGGGGGGTGAGGTTTTAGGTTGAGGGTT
>CAIVEA010000346.1 GCA_903904765.1 uncultured Chloroflexota bacterium | reverse complement strand
GCGCCGCCGCTGCCGAAGGCTTCCACGCGCTGATCGTAGCCGTAAACGGCCTTGCGGCTGTTGTCAATGCTGACGGTGACTCCGTTGGCGAACTTCATCACGATGAAGGCGGTGTCCACATCACCTGCTTCACCAATGGCGGGGTCAACTTTGACACCTGCGACGGTGTAGACTTCCACTGCATCGCTGCCCGTGAGGAAACGCGCCATGTCAAAATCGTGAATGGTCATGTCGAGGAAGATGCCGCCGGACACCTTGATATAGCTGACCGGGGGCGGGCCGGGGTCGCGGCTGATGATGTGCAGCATGTGCAGTTCGCCGATTTCCTGTGAGGCGATGGCCTGCCGCACGCGGGCATAGTTGGGGTCGAAACGGCGATTGAAGCCGATTTGCAGTTTCACGCCTGCTTTACGAACGCTCTCCAGCGCCTCGTCAATGCGGTTCAGATCAAAATCAATCGGCTTTTCGCAGAAAATGTGCTTACCAGCTGCGGCTGCTTCGCGGATGATCTGCGAATGGGTGTTGGTAGCGGAACAGATGGCAACGGCTTCTACCGAAGAGTCAGCCAGCAGTTCGTGGTAATCGGCTGTAGCTTTGGGGATGTGCAGCTTGGCGGCCACATCTTGTGCGGCGGTAGCCACCACGTCCGCGATGCCGACGACTTCTGTGCCGGGAATGCGGGTGACGAGGTTCTCCGCGTGGACTTTGCCGATACGCCCTGCACCGATCACTGCAAATTTCAATGCCATGGTTGCGACCTTTCCTCAGTTAGTAGTAACGCTGTTTATTTCGGGCTTCATCATACTTGCGGCGGGCTTCTTGTACAGACGGGTTTTCCGAGACTTCGGCAACCGCCACATCCCACCACGACTCATAGCCGCCTACGCGCTGACTGCGATCTGTTTCGATGAAAATACACACCGTTTCCTCCGAAGCCTGCGCCTGCTGGAGGGCAGTTGCCAGTTCGTCTTTGTTAGCGGCACGGATGAGTTTCGCGCCTAGACTGGCGGCGTTCGCCCCCAAGTCTAGTGGCAGGGTTTCACCATCCAACTGACCGGAATCGGTGCGGAAGCGGTATTTTGTACCGAAGCCGTCGCTGCCAACCGATTTCGAGAGGCCACCGATGCTGGCGTAGCCGTGATTATCTAGAATGATAATCACCAATTTCACGCCTTCCTGTACGGCGGTCACAATTTCGGAGGACATCATCAGGTACGAGGCATCGCCTACCATGATGTATACCTCGCGGGAGGGGTCAGCCATCTTCGCGCCTAACCCGCCGGCGATTTCGTAGCCCATCGTGGAATAGCCGTATTCGAGATGGTAGCCGCCGGGGCTGCGGGTGCGCCACAGTTTATGCAAGTCACCGGGGAGGCTGCCCGCCGCGCATAACACAATATCGTTGGGGCGAGAGAGGGTGTTGACCGCGCCGATGACCACGCCCTGACTCATGAGAGGGCCGTGTTCCAGATCATAGATGCGCTGCACTTCGGTATCCCAGTCGGCATTGAAGGCGGTGGCGCGGGCGCGATAGTCCGCAGCCACTTCGTACCCCGCGATACGGGCGCTCAGTTCATCCAGCACGGCGCGGGCATCCCCGACCAGCGGAAGGGCATGATGCTTGTAGGCATCGAACTCCGCCACGTTGATGTTGATGAACTTGAGATCGGGGTTCTGGAAGGCAGTTTTGGAGGCGGTGGTGAAATCGCTGTAGCGCGTGCCAATGCCGATAATCAAGTCGGCTTCACGGGCGATGATATTCGCGCCGGCTGTGCCAGTCGCGCCGATTGCGCCCAGATTCAGCGAGTGATTGTAGGGCAAAGAGCCTTTGCCGGCCATCGTTTCGCCTACCGGAATGCCTGTGCGTTCCACGAAAGCCGCGAGTGCGGCGCTGGCTTCACTGTACAGCACGCCGCCCCCTGCCACGATGATCGGGCGGCGACTGGCGCGTATCCACTCGGCAGCGCGGTTCAGGCTATCCACATCTGGACGCTGGCGCGGGATGTGCCAGATGCGCGGTTCGAGGAAGTATTCAGGGTAATCGAAGGCCATCGCTTGTACATCCTGCGGCAAGGACAGGGTGACAGCACCGGTTTCGGCGGGAGACGTGAGGACGCGCATGACTTCCGGCAGCGATGTGATGATCTGTTCGGGGCGGTTGATGCGATCCCAGTAGCGCGATACCGGCTTGAAGCAATCGTTCACCGAAATGTCCTGCGAATGTTCGGACTCGAGCTGTTGCAGCACAGGCGCTTGCAGGCGCTGGGCGAAAATGTCGCCGGGGAGCAACAGCACGGGCAGGCGGTTGATGGTGGCGGCGGCTGCGCCGGTGAGCATGTTGGTCGCGCCCGGGCCAATCGAGGAGGTGCAGGCGAAGGCTTGCATACGATTCTTGACTTTGGCGAATGCGGCGGCACTGTGTACCATCGCCTGTTCGTTGCGAACTTGATAGTAACGGAAACGATCTGCATACTGCTGCAACGCCTGACCGATGCCCGCCACATTGCCGTGACCGAAGATGCCCCAGCAGCCCGCAAAGAAGGGGTGCTGATGACCGTCGCGCTCGACCTGCTGGTTGGAGAGATAGTGAATGATGGCCTGCGCCATCGTCAAACGGGTTGTTTTCATGAAAATTCCTTCGCGAATGCGCGTAAAACGTGCCGAACGGATGCAGGCGCAGCTATTTGACGATGGGCAGGCGCGGGTCTAATCCCGTCCATGTGGATTTCACCCACGCAAATTCGGGGTCGTCCACATTGGCGAGGGATTGTGCCGAACCCGCCAGCGCGTTCAGATAGTAGGTGGTATAGCCGTAAGCGCCGACGACGGGGTGGTAGCCTTCCGGTACGAGGATGGTGTCGTGGTCACGCGCCATCATGAGTGCGTCAATGCGGCCATCGGTGGTGTAGACGCGCTGGTAGGCGAAGCCTTCGGGACGGTCAAACTTGTAGAAATAGATTTCTTCGAGGTCGGCTTCCAGCAATTTACCGTCCGCATCCACGCGATGTACATCATGTTTGTGGGGCGGGTAGCTCGACCAGTTACCACCGGGCGTATAGACTTCCACCAGTACGAGGCGCTGGCATTCAAACCCCGGCGGTAGAATGCTGTTGATCTGGCGCGAGGCGTTGTTGCCGCCGCGTAGTTCAACGGCGCTGGTTTCGGGGGTGACGAGGCGGGCAGGGAAGTCTTGATCGCTGGCGACCCATGAACTGGCAATTTCGAGGCCATCGCTAGTGGCTTCGATCTCGAAAGAGGTGTGACGCGGCAGGTAAACGGCGTAGGGTTTGCCGTCGAACACGTTCTTGCGGCGGCCTATGTTCAGGAAGTCGCCCGCGCTGCTGCGAATGTGCGCCGTGCCGCCGAGGATGACGTGACCGTATTCAAAATCGCCCGTTTCGTCAGCCCACCGCTGCCCTTTGTTGAAACGGCGTGCTTCGAAGTTCAGGTATTCCCATTCCGCCTGCTGCGGCGTGACCGAAGCGAAAATGCCGGTTTCGCCTTTGTCCGTCGAACGGAGGAGCATATTATCGGCAGTGTAACGCATAGGCAGTCCTTTGGTGGAATAGGTTGTGAAAGATCAAACAATTATAGCGCGGGTGTGGTTTGTGGTCATTATGGTTCTTTGCAGTTTGGCTACGGTGCTTTATACTCGTCACCTTAACAAACCCCGATGCCAATCAAGCAAAGTTTGAGGGAATAATGGCTGCACATGCAAATGTCAAGAAAGTCGTTCTGGCCTACAGCGGTGGGCTGGATACTTCGGTCATCGTGCCGTGGTTGAAGAACAATTATCCGGGCTGCGAGGTGATCTGCTTCTGCGCCGATCTGGGGCAGGAAGAAGAACTGGACGGTCTGGAGGAGAAGGCGCTGAAGTCCGGCGCGAGCAAGCTGTATATTCGCGATCTGCGCGAAGAATTCCTGACCGATTTTGTGTTCCCCACGATGCAGGCGGGCGCGGTCTATGAGCGCGAATATCTGCTGGGAACATCATTTGCGCGGCCTCTGATCGCCAAGCACATGGTCGAGATTGCTGAAATCGAAGGTGCGGACGCGGTGGCGCATGGTGCGACGGGCAAGGGCAACGATCAGGTGCGCTTTGAACTGACGGTGATGGCGCTCAATCCCAAGCTGAAGATTATCGCCCCGTGGCGCGAGTGGGAAATCCGCAGCCGTGAGGACGCGCTGGCCTATGCTGCTGAATTCAACGTGCCAGTGACGGCTACCGAAAAGAGCATCTACAGCCGTGACCGCAACCTGTTCCACCTATCGCATGAAGGCGGCTTGCTGGAAGACCCCTGGAATGAGCCGGAAGAAGTGATGTACCAGCTCACCACTGCGCCGGAAAAAGCGCCGGAAGAAGCAGAATATGTGGAAGTGGGTTTTGAAAAGGGTGTTCCGGTCACACTGAATGGCGAGAAGCTGCCTCCGGTGGAACTGTTCCGTCGTTTGAACAAGGTAGCAGGCAAGCATGGCATTGGTCGTGCGGACATCGTGGAAAACCGGCTGGTCGGCATGAAGAGTCATGGCGTGTACGAGACTCCGGCGGGGACGCTGCTGCGCCGCGCGCATCAGGCGCTGGAATCGATGTGCCTCGACAAGCACACGATGCACTACAAGGACTTTGTGGCGGTGAAATATGCCGAACTGGTTTACAACGGCATGTGGTACACCCGCCTGCGCGAGTCGCTGGATGCGTTCGTGACGGTGACGCAGGAACAGGTGACGGGCGTGGTGCGGCTGAAGCTGTATAAGGGCAACATGATTATGGCGGGTCGCAAGAGCGAATTCAGCCTGTACCGCGAGGATTACGCCTCGTTTGGTGAGGAAAATGTGTACAACCAGAAGGATGCGGAAGGCTTCATCGCGTTGTTCGGCCTGCCGCTGAAGGTGGAGGCGCTGCTGACGATTGATGGCGGCGGCAAGAGCCATTACCGCACGCCGGACTATAGCAAGTTTAAGCGCGACTAGTTCGACAATGAACCCCTCTCACGATGAGAGGGGTTTTTCATCTGTATCATTATCGCATAGTCATATCACCGGATTGTGGATTGCCGGTAGGAAGCGGATAGCATGACTTTGTGGGGCGGGCGATTCGCCGAACCATCAGATGCCGATTTGCGGGCATTGAACGACAGCATTGATTTTGACAAACGCATGTACGCAGAAGATGTCGCAGGTAGCATCGCTTATGCGCGGGCGATTGCGAAGGCCGACATTATCACATCCGACGAAGCGAATACCCTGATAGACGGGTTGCGGAAGGTGCTTGCTGAATTCGAGGCGGGGACGTTTGTGTTGCAAGTGGCGGATGAGGATATTCATACGGCTGTCGAGCGCCGCCTGACCGAACTGGTGGGGGCGGTGGGAGGCAAGCTGCATACCGGACGCAGCCGCAACGATCAGGTGGCGACGGATTTCCGGTTGTGGACGGCGGGGGCGTTTGACCGCATGGATGCGCTACTGAAGGCGCTGCAAGAGGCGCTGATCGCCAAAGCCGAACCGCATGTCGAAACACTGATGCCGGGGTATACGCATGTGCAGCCCGCGCAGCCGATTACTGCCGCGCACTGGCTGATGAGCTTCTTCTGGATGCTGGCGCGGGATCGCAGCCGGTTGCAGGATGCCAAGCAGCGTGTGATGGTATCATCGCTGGGGGCGGGGGCGCTGGCGGGG
>CAIVEA010000345.1 GCA_903904765.1 uncultured Chloroflexota bacterium | reverse complement strand
TGGCGTGGCAGGTTCGGCTTCCGCTTTGCTGCTTTCGATCAGGGCGGTGAATGCATCGCCAAACGGGGCATTCTTGCCGAAGCCCAGTTCCGTTGCCACCCAGTCCAGTTCGGCATATTTCGGTTCTTGCTGGACGATCTCGCGCCAGCTTTTAACCGCCTTGTCTTTGTTATTGGAGAGATAATCAATCACCGCCTGTTTCCCCATTGCTGCAAGGCGGGTCTGCTTCTGCTCCGCTGTCTCGCTGGCGGGCGCTAACGACAGGATGCCCTGTAGCGATTGCGCCACCTTCGACTGCATTTCCGTCGTGGAGCGATACCATTCCGTGCGTTCTTCGCGCAGAATGCGCTCGATATCCTCTACAATTTCCTGCTGGGTTGTCTGCTGAATTTTCCACTTCGTCAACCGCTGATCGAGTTCATCTGCCGTCCGGTGATAAACACTGTAGGTCGCGCCGTAGCCGTTCAGATCGGAATAAAGCGCAAGCGCCACGCTGATCGAAGCCGTGATCGCCACCAGAAAGCCCAGATCGAAGGCCGCGAACACCCCGCCCGCAAAGATCACCACTTGGATCAGGATAAACCCTGTCCGCGCCTGCGTGTGGTCGGTCTGCACACGTCGCACGTACCAGTTGCGCTGGGAACTGATGCGTCGTTCGACGTATTGCTGAATATCCAGCGTCCCGAAGATATTTTCCTCGCCCGCCTGTGCTCTGGCGATGGCGGGCAACGCCTTCTCGGTATAGGTGGTTTTCAAATAGGGCGTGAAGATCGGCAGGCGCTGCACACTTTCGCAAATCTCGTCCACACGGGTTTGCAGATTCTGGTCGCGGTTCGCATCTTCGAGGTAAAGTCCGGCCTTCATCCAGTACTGGTAAATCTCCGAACGGATCTCCTCCGCCCGCATGCGGAACTCAATCCAGACGGTGCTGGCATAGCGTTGCGCGTAGTTGAACACCCCTAAGCTGATGAGGGGAATGATGACCAGCAGCAACCGCAACAGCGCCGAATCTCCGTTTGTCGGGACTACTTTGGCGGAGATGACCGCAAACAGTGTCGCCAGCACGTTCAGACCGATGATGATCGTCCGCAGGCGTTTGTACATCGTTTTCTGGCTGGTGGAGGCTTTGTCGAAAGCCAGCAAGCGCCCCCACGCATAGACCAGCGCCGCATTGGGCTGCGCGTTCGCATTGTTACCAGCGGCGGGTTGTGCGTTCGCCCGATGGTCAGGCGCGGGATTGTAGCTGCGGCGGATCGGTTCGCGCCACACGAACCACACCGCCACCCCGATCACCCCCACGATGGGGATGTAGACGGTGCTGGTGGTCAGTGCGCCCGCCACTTTAATCAGCACATACGCGCTGAGTCCCGTGCCAAAAGCGGCAGCGAACGCTTTCCATGTGTGTTGCGGTGTCCACAGCCAGCTTTTGACAGTGTTGGATTCCGGGTCTGTGCCCGATGATGGCAGCCCGAAATAGAAGGTGCAGATCAGGATGGCCACCACCTGACTGAGCAGCGCGACGAACCCGATGTACAGGCTGTAATACAGAAAATCACCGGCCACCAGCAGCGGGCTTTCCGCCGTTTGCTGCAAGAACGTCACGATCGGCTGAATCAGCACCAGCAGCAGCACCAGCGCCAGCGCATACACCAGCGCCACCCCGCGCACTTCTCCGAGGGTCGCCAGCACGTTACGCAGAATCGGGATGTTTTTGACCGTTTGGGAGAGTCGGGACATGGAGCCGGATGGTTGAGACATACGCGGTATTCCTTCGTTCAAAGCCGAACAGCTTATAAGTCAGTATAACGCAATCGCTGGTCTGCGGCGCAGTTGAACAGCCGCTTAGAACCCCGTTTGTTCCTGATCGGCGGGGGCAATCGTCACGCGGCGCTTGGGTTTTGCTGTCGGCGTGTCATCCAATTCGATTCGTAAACCGCCTACCCAGTTGGCGGTCAGGTTGTAGGCGAAGGCCAGAACCAGCCCACCGATTCCACCGCCGATGGCCGCTGCCAACGCGCCCAGACCATAGCTGATGCAAAAACCCGCCAGCCCTGCCGCCATCAAACTGCTCATGGATACGCCGCTGGTGCTGATACCGCTGGACGAACTATTGCTGATGGCGCTGAAAATGAGTGCTTCGAAGCCGAACAGCAGCAGGCCGAACACGGTGAAACCGACGGCGCTGAGCAACGCGCCGACCTTCATGGCAGACGTGGGATCAATACGGGTGATGGTACGCATGGACAGCCTCCTTTAGAGTTGCTTCCAGCATGGCCTCATCCGCCGGATTGTGCAAGCGCCCGCATCCCCTCAGCCGTTCCCGCCCATCAGATCGTTGGTCGTGCCGCGCTCGATGTACAGCGATTGGCTGGGCAGGGCGATATTCAGCCCTGTTTCTTCCATCAGATGCAGTAGTTCGAGGAAGATATTCTCTTTTTCGGCGGTGAACAAATCCCAGTTGGCGTGCAGCACGTAGCAGCGCACCATAATCTCGATGCCGCTGTCGCCAAAATTGATGAAGCGCACCAGCACCGATCCGCGCTCCACGAACGGGCGCGAGTTCAGCATGGCGCGGGTTTTTTCGAGGAAAGTCACTACATCATCGCGCTTGGCATCGAAGCGGATACGCAGCGTGACGTTGATCCAGCGTTTGGCGAGGCGTGACCAGTTCAGCACGGCAGAGTTCGCCAGTTTGTTGTTGGGGACGGTCACAAATGCCTGATCGAGCTGGCGCACGCGGGTGGAGCGCACACCCACCGACTCGACAATGCCTTCTACATCCGGCGTTTTGATAAAATCGCCCACCGTGAACGGCTGATCGCCCACGATGGTCGTGAAGCCGAACAGGTTGCTAATGGTGTCCTGTGCGGCGAGCGAAATACCCAGACCGCCCACGCCCAGCGCCGCCATCAACCCGCTGACATCCACCCCCCAGCGGCTGACGATGGTCATCAGGCCAACCGTCCCGATCAGGATTTTGCCGCCGGTACGGATGAACGGGATGAGGCGTTCGTTGACCACCCAGCCCGTCAGCCGGAACAACTGGATGCTGGAGGGCAAGAACAGGTCTACCACGCTGAAGGCGGTGGTGATGATGGCGATGACGAAGAAAGTGTAGGCGACGCGATCTATAATCTGCTCGACATTATCGCCCACGCTCAAAATGGCTGAACCGAGCATGAGCGCCACGCCCAGCATGACGAGGCGCATGGGGGCGCGGGTTTCTTCCAGCAGCAGGATAGCCCATTTGGTGTGGTGCGTTTCGGCCTGATTCCGCAGCGGTTTGAAGACGATCCGTGTCAGCAGCCCGCGCAAGAGCAGCACCACTCCCAGTAACGCGGCGTACACCACAATGCGGATGACCACATCGCGCCAATCGCCGGGCATCCACAGGGTAAATTGGTTATTCATACGTCACCATCCCACACAGGTAGAACGCCATAACTGTGCATCAGCGCATCAGGAAAGGCAAATAGGGGTAGGGCTAATCAGCCTCATCCCTTCTGCCTCATGGCGAAGGGTGTAAGGCAACCGGATACGGTCTGCACTACCTTTTCTCCCTCGCCTAGCTGTTCTCAACGGTTGGGAGAGGGTGATGAGCCGGGGGAATTTACACTTGTGCGCCGTAGGGGTTCCCCCGGCTCATCAGTGGGTGAGGGCGCATTCTCCTGAGAACTCCCTGAGTCCCTGTAGACAGTGATCTAGCGATAGTGCTATGGTGAAGCCATCACACAAGCGATTTACTGGTAAACAGGTGTTTCCCCATGACCACATCCTATGACGTGATTATCATCGGCGGACGACCCGCCGGCGCGACTCTGGCCGCCCGCCTCGCACGGCAGGGCGCACGCACGCTCCTGCTGGAACGGGCGCAGCTCCCCAGCCTGCCCGCCGCTTCCTCGCCCATCATCTACGCGCCCGTCATGCGCTTGCTGGATGAGATCGGCGCGGACGAGAACGAGTATGCACGCGGCACGCCCCGCCTGCGCCGCGTGATCGGCGACAACAGCCAGTTCAAAGCCACCATCCCGATTCCGCTGGCGGACGGGCGCAATTACGCCTACGCCATTGACCGCGCTCGTTTCGACGCGGCGCTGTTCGAGAATGCCCGCCGACAGGGGGCGGAAGTGCGCGACGGCTTCAACGTCACCGATCTGGTGTGGGACGGAGAGCGTGTGGCGGGCCTGGTCGGTCAGGCGGGCAAGGGCGGCGCGCCGGAAACGCTGCGGGCGGACATTGTGGTGGGCGCGGAAGGGCGCTTCAGCCTCGTGGCGCGTAAGACGGGCGCGGCGGTATTTGATGAGCATACCGCCAACCCCACCTCGCTGTATTACGCTTACTGGCGCGGCGTGCGCCCCTACGATGAGGAGGGCGCGGCAGCGGTGGCCTATGAGGGCGGCTATGGCTACGGCTTTCTGGTGATGGACAGTGCCGACGGCACAACTGCCGTCACGATGGAAGGGCAGGCCGACCTGTTCACCCCCGGCGAGGAGGGCGCGGAAGCGTTTTACCTGCGCCTGCTGCATACCAACCCCAAACTGAGCGCACGGCTGGAGGGCGCGGAACGCATCACCCCTGTGCAGGGCATGAAGCGCATCGGCAACCTGTACCGCCAGCCGGGCGGCGCGGGGTGGGCGCTGGTAGGGGATGCCTATCATCAGCACGATCCGCTGGACGGGCAGGGCATCTTCAACGCGGTCTACAGTGCCAAAGTGCTGGCGTGGGCTTATGGGCGCTTCCGGCGCGGCGCGGTGACATGGGAACAGGCGCTGCACGAGTATGATGAAGCGGTGCGCGTGAAAACCTATGGCATGTACCGCCGCACCTTGAATGCGGTTGAGGAAAACCTGTATAGTGAACGGCAGATGCCCGGTTGGGCGCTGAGTGGGCTGCGCTGGGTGATGGAAGACCCGCAAATGCACGAGTTAATGGGTAAAATGTTCACGCGCCAGCTACCGCCGGAGATGATCTCGCTGCTCACGCCCGCCATCGCGTTCAATGCGGTGCTGCGCGGGCCGCTGCGTGACCTGCGGAAGCGCCTCGCCGGAATTGCGTCCTGATGCTGTTGCTGTGTTCCATCCCGAAAGGATGATTGCTATGAATGCCCACACCCACATTTTGCCCCGCTTGGCGATTAACACTGATATCGCCCGCAAAATGCTGACCGGATTCATCCGTGACCAGATCACCAAAGCCGGCATGACCCGCGCCGTGCTGGGGCTGTCTGGCGGGATCGACTCGGCGCTGTCGGCCTATCTGGCGGCGGAGGTGCTGGGGGCGGAGAATGTGCTGGCGGTGCGGATGCCCTACAAAACGTCCGCTGCCGCCAGCCTGAATGATGCCGGACTGGTGATCGAGGCGCTGGGACTGCCGCATCTCGACATCCCCATCACCGACATGGCCGACCCGCTGATCGCCCGCTTCCCCGACATGAGCAACCTGCGTAAGGGCAACATCATGGCGCGGCTGCGGATGGTCACGCTGTACGATCAATCAGTGGCATGGGGCGGGTTGGTGCTGGGGACGAGCAACAAAACCGAGTTTTTGCTGGGCTATTCGACCATTTACGGCGATAGCGGCGTGGCGCTGCACCCGATTGCCGACCTGTACAAAGCGCAGGTGCGCCAGTTAGCTGCTGCGCTGGGCGTGCCGCAGCCCATCCTCGACAAAGCACCCTCGGCTGACCTGTGGGAAGGCCAGACCGACGAGGGCGAACTGGGGTTCAGCTACAACGATGTAGACCAACTGCTGTACCTGCTGGTGGACGAACGCTACACGCTGGATGAGG
>CAIVEA010000344.1 GCA_903904765.1 uncultured Chloroflexota bacterium | reverse complement strand
GCGGTCAACATCACCACGCCCTCCGGCCTGAACCATGACAGCCTGTTCTATGTGGTGCTGCCCACCTTTCACATCGGCGGGCTGAACCTGTACGCCAATCCCATCCTACATCTGGGCGGGACGAACATCGTTGCCCGCCAGTTCGACCCCGGCCTGACGCTCAAGACGCTCTCCGATCCGGCGCATCCGGTCACGCACATGTTCGGCGTGCCGTCCATCTACCTGTTCCTCAGTCAGCATCCCGATTTCGACAGCACCGATCTGTCGTCGGTGCATTCGTGGGGCTGCGGTGGTGCACCGATGCCTGTCGCTGTGCTGGAAAAATACGCCCGCCGCAACATCGTGATTCAGATGGGATTCGGCATGACCGAAACCAGTCCGACGGTGTTCCTGTGCGATAAGCGGCGGGCGCTGGCGAAACCGACTTCGGTGGGTAAGCCGCTGCAACACACCCGCGTGCGTGTGGTGCGCGAGGATTTCAGCGAAACCGTCCCCGGCGAAGTGGGCGAGGTGGTCATCAGCGGCCCGAACGTCACTCCCGGTTACTGGCAGCGCCCGGATGCCAACGTCGAGTCGTTCACAGTAGACGCGCACGGGCAGCGCTGGTTGCACTCCGGCGACGCAGGCATGACGGACGACGAGGGCTGCATCTATATCGTGGATCGTTATAAGGATATGTACATCAGCGGTGGCGAAAATGTCTATCCCGCTGAAATCGAGCAAATCCTGTATCAGATCGAAGGTGTGGCGGAGGCGGCTGTCATCGGTGTGCCGGATGCGAAGTGGGGCGAAAGCGGGTTGGCGATCCTTGTGGTCAAGCCCGACACGACGCTAGACCCTGCCGCCGTCCTCGCGCACTGCCGCGCCAATCTCGCAAAATTTAAGGTTCCGCGTGAAGTGGCGTTCATAGACGCTCTGCCGCGTAATGCTGCTGGCAAAGTACTCAAACGCGATTTGCGCGCCCGATTTATTCCACAAAGTTCTTAGTTGAGGAGAAAAAGATATGCCTATTCCGACGATCCCCGGTATCACCGCCAAAACCGTGAGCAGCGCCCGCCTGACGACGCGGGTGCTGTTCAGCGGCGATGAGGGTGGCATCCCCGTGTTGTTCATTCACGGGAATGCGTCTTCGGCGACCTTCTGGGAAGAAACGATGGTCGCCCTTCCGGCGGGCTATCGCGGCATCGCCCCCGATCAGCGCGGTTACGGGGATGCAGATCGCAGCGCCAAGATTGACGCGACACGCGGCATGGGCGATTTTTCCGATGATGCTTTCGCGCTGCTGGACTCGCTGGGCATTCAGAGCGCCCATCTGGTCGGGCATTCGCTGGGCGGTTCGGTGGTATGGCGCATGATGATGGACGCGCCCGCCCGCATCCGCAGCGTGACGGTGGCTGCACCCGGTTCGCCCTACGGATTCGGCGGCTCGAAAGGCGCAGACGGGCAGATGTGCAACCCGGATGGCGCAGGCAGCGGCGGCGGCATCGTCAACGGCACGTTCACGCAGTTGATGGCGGCGAATGATCGCTCGTCGGATAACCCGCAGGCTTCGCCCCGCGTGGTGATGAACACCTTCTACTGGAAGCCGCCTTTCAAAGCTGCCCGCGAAGAAGAATTGCTATCCTCGCTCAACTCCGAGCATGTGGGGGCGCAGGAATATCCGGGCGACTTCGTAGCCTCCCCGCACTGGCCGGGCGCTGCACCGGGCAAGCTCGGTCCCGCCAACGCGCTCTCGCCCCTGTACGCGGGGGATGTCAGCCAGTTAAACCGCATCTCCCCCAAGCCGGCGGTGCTGTGGATTCGCGGCGCGGACGACCAGATCGTGAGTGATAACTCGTTGTTCGACATGGGGACGCTGGGCGCGTTCGGGGTCATCCCCGGTTGGCCGGGCGCGGATGTGTACCCGTCGCAACCGATGGTCAGTCAGGTGCGGGCGGTGCTGGAGGCGTATAAGGCCAACGGCGGTAGTTATCAGGAGATCGTGTTCGAGAATACCGGACACACGCCCTATATCGAGAAACCGGCAGAATTCAACGCGGCCTTCCACGCGCATCTGGCGGCACACGGGTAAGCGTTACCCTCAACCCCGACCCTTCTCCCTCAGGGTGAAGGGAGCAAGGCAAAGCTGGGCATTCGTAGGGATATGGCCTGCCATGTCCGCCACATGCAGACGGACAACACAGGTGTTGTCCCTACGAAAGAATCCTCTCCCATACCCCCCTTCGCCATGAGGGAGAAGGGGATGGGGGTTGAGGGTTGTGCAACAAATGGTTCGGATGGTCATACCGACACTGCCTACAATGAGGCGCGGAATCTGAAGGTAGGTATGAGGATAGAAGATGACCAAATCGGCATTCGATGGCGCATTTGATGGACTGGATCGCGCCATTCTAGAGGAACTTCAGGTGAACGGGCGCATCAGCGTGGCCGATCTGGCACGCAAGATTTACCTGTCGCCACCTGCGGTTTACCAGCGCATCAAGCGGCTGGAACACGCCGGCCTGATTCGCCAGTATGTCGCGCTCCTCGACTACGAGAAAGCCGGTTATGACCTGCTGTGCTTCATCCGAATCAGTTTGCAGCAGCAAAATCGGGATCAGATGGCGCACATTCAAGCGGAACTGGCCGGACAGAGTGAGGTGCTGGAGTGTTACCACACGGCGGGCAGTTACGATCTGCTCCTGAAGGTGCTGACGGCAGATCACCGTTCGCTGGAGCGCTTCATCAGTGACCATCTGATGACTTTGCCGGGGATCGAAAAAATCGAAACCAGCGTCGTCTTGAACGAAGTGAAGGCGACAACGGCTGTGGCATTGAAGTAGAAGGTGCGGCATGTATATTGGGGATTATCTCGGACGCAGGGCGCTGTATACGCCTGACCATCTCGCCGTGATTGATGCGGGCAAAACGCCGCACCGATCATTTACCTACCGCGAACTGAACAACCGCGCCAACCGCCTCGCCAACTGGCTGCGCGACGGCGCAGGTGTCCGCAAAGGCGACCGGGTGGTGATGCTGGCGCACAACGGTGTGGAATTTCTGGATACGTTCTTCGCCTGTGGCAAACTGGGCGCAATCTTCGCCGGATTGAACTGGCGGTTGCACTGGCGCGAACTCGCCAGCTTGATCGAAAAAACTGCCCCGAAAGTGCTGATCTACTCCGACGAATTCGCGCAGACGGTGGAACAGATTAATAAGCAGACGCAGGTGGTTGGCCACTGGTTGCACCTCGAAGGGGATGGCATTCCCAACAGCCGTTCCTTCGAGAAAACCATCATGGATTCGGTGCTGCGTCCGGTCACGACGGAAAGTCTGACCGAGGAGGATATTGCCTGCCTGATCTTCACGGGTGGGACGACGGGTTTGCCGAAAGCGGCGCAGATCAGCCACCGCATGATCGCATGGAACACGCTCAACACCATCATCCACGACCTTCAACACGGCGACATCACCGTGAATACCTTCCCGCTGTTCCACACGGGCGGCCTGCTGGTATACACCACCCCCCTGCTGATTCTGGGCGGCACGGTGGTACTCACCCGCAAATTTGACGCACAGCAAGTCCTCACGCTGCTGGAAGAATACGCTGCTACTACCTATGCGGGCGTGCCGACCACCTACCAGATGCTGACCGCTGCGCCCAACTGGGACAAGGCCGATTTGAGCAATTTGCGCTTCTGCACCAGCGGCGGCGCACCGCTGCCCGTGCATCTGGTGGAAAAGTTCCGCGCCGAAAAAGGCGTGGTGTTCAAGCAGGGCTTCGGCATGTCGGAGTTCGGCCCCGGCGTGTTCGCGCTCGCGCCGGAAGATGCCATCACCAAAGCAGGCAGCATCGGGCGGCCTAACTTCTTTGTGGATGCACGGGTGGTGGATGACCAGAACCGTCCGCTGCCCCCCGGTCAGGTGGGTGAACTGGTGTTGCGCGGGCCATCGCGCTCCTCCGGCTATTTCAACGACCCCGAAGCCAGCACCGAGTGCGTGGACAGCGAAAACTACTTCCACACGGGCGATCTCGCCCAGATGGATGAGGGCGGCTACTTCACCATCGTAGACCGCAAGAAGGATATGTACATCAGCGGCGGCGAGAACATCTACCCCACCGAAATTGAGCAGGTCATCTACCGTCATGAAGCGGTGGACATGTGCGCGGTGGTGGGCATCCCCGACCCGCGTTGGGGCGAGGTGGGCAAAGCCTTCATCGTGCTCAAACCGGGGCAAACGCTGACCGAGGACGCGCTCAAGCAGCACATCAGCTTCTATTTGGCCGGCTATAAAGTGCCGCGTGTGATCGAATTTCGTGACACGCTGCCCATCTCGGCGGCGGGCAAAATCCTCAAGCGCACGCTGGTGGGCGAGAGCGCCGAAGAAGCGGAGAAGCATACATGACACTCGAAATCGGCATGAAAGCCAGTCGTACCAAGACCATCACCGATGCCGACATTCGCGCCTTTGCACAGGCATCGGGCGACCATAACTCGGTGCATGTGGATGAGGCCGCCGCTGCTGCCACCCGTTTCGGGAAGCGCATCGCGCACGGCATGTTGACCGCCAGTGTGATTTCGGCAGTGCTGGGCAACGATTTGCCGGGGCCGGGGACGATCTACCTCGGACAAGATTTGAAATTCAGAGCGCCCGTCTTCATAGACGAGACGATTACTGCGACGGTTGAACTCGTGAAATACCGCGAGGACAAGCGAATCGCAACTTTTCGGACAACCGTCACCAATCAGGATGGTGTCCTTGTGGTGGAGGGTGAGGCGGTGGTCATCGCCCCGTAGATGATTGCACCGTTTTGCTGCTATTGAACGAAGTTTACGAGTTGTTTGGAGGAAAGATATGCTTCGGAAATGTGTTTTGCTGCTGTCTCTCGTCGTGATGATCGCCGGTTTTGGCATCGCTGCTGCACAGGATGCTGAACCGTTGGTCATCGGTCTGATGGTAGATCAAT
>CAIVEA010000343.1 GCA_903904765.1 uncultured Chloroflexota bacterium | reverse complement strand
GATCTGCTCCGGCGACAGGTAGTAGGGTGAACCGAGCATCACCCCCTCCTGTTCTTCCGCCGTGTGCAGCGTGTTATTCAGGTTGAGGATGTCCTTGGCGATGCCGAAGTCCGCTAGATACGCATTTTGTTCCTCATCCAGCAGGATGTTATCCGGCTTCAGATCGCGGTGGACAATGCCATGCCGGTGCGCTACCGCCAGCGCCGCCGTAATCTGGTCGAGCAAACGGGGCATGTCATCCAGCGGCCAGCGCCCACGCTCCAACGCACGCCGCAAACTGCCGCCGCGCAGCCAGCGCATGACCAGAAACGCCCCGTTCGCATCCCGCCAGTAGTCGTACAGCGGCACAATATGGATATGTTCCAATTGTGCCACCACCTGCGCCTCGGCCTCGAATCGCCGGATGAACTCCGGGTGGTTGGTGTATTCGGGCAGGATGGCTTTAATCGCCACCTCACGCTTCACGGCAGGCTGATAAGCGCGATAGACCGCGCCGAACCCGCCTTGCCCGATCAGTTCTTGCAGGACGTAGCCTTTGATGGTCTGCCCACTCAAATTTGTGGGCAGAGATAGCGGTGTATCGGTCATAGTGCGCTCACTTCGTCAGTCGTTCAATTCGGGTTATTCGATGGACAAGGGGCGATTCTCCAGAATCGCCCCCTTGCGATAGCTCCTGTTAGCAGCCTGACCATGAGCAGGCGGTGGGCTGTGCTACTGGAGCACCGCCGCCGTCGCTCACGGTTTGCGCGGTCAGGTCGCGCACCACATTCACCCGCCCGGAGCTACAGGCCACCTGTCCGTTGACCAGCGCCTCCACGCTCCACGAGAAGTTGGTGCCGCCGCCGAAGGCGTTGGTATCCACTGTGTAGGTGCTGGTCGAAGCGCCTGTATCAATCGAGGTCGCCAGCCCACCGTCTGAGCCATACAGGTTGATGCGGTAGCCCGTTGCGCCCGCCGCGCCGTCCCAATAAAAGGGCGTTGTCCCCAGCGGCATTCCCGTCAGCGGGGAAGTGGGCTTGAAGCGTTTGCAATCGGCCTGACCCGCTGCCGGGCCAGCCACCACCTGCGCGCCCGCTGCGCCGTTCAACTGTGCCAGTGTCGCGTTCACATCGGCTTCGCTGGGGACGTTCAGCGCCCGGTGCAGCACCGCGCCAGAGATGCCCGCCGCAATCGGTGTGAGGAAAGCGCGTTCGCCGCCGTTGATCGGGCGCAGCCCCGTCGCGTTGCCGTCTGCGCCCTGATGATCCGCCCGCAGCGGGACGTTCAGCAGGAAGCCCGCTGGTATCGAAACGCCGCCCGCACTTGCGCCGCCATCCAGCACCACGATCATCATCATGTTGTTGACCGAGTTGTTCAACACAATCGTGCCATAGAAGCGAATATCCACTCCGTTCACAGTGATGAGCGCGTTCATCGAACCCGGCGCTTGCAGCATCAACATGGCGGGCGGTTCTTCGGCGCAGCCCGCCGCCGGACTGCCGGTGGTCATGATGAAGGATTGCATCAGTGTGCGGGTGGTGTTGTCTATCGTGGGCAAGCTGCCGATGTCGCCTTCTTTGGCTGCCACCACCTGTCGGCTAATCCATGCGGTCTGGTCACCGTTCAGCACGCGCAGCCAGTCACCCGCGCTATTTAATCCGTCCGCCGTTAGCTCCGTGCCGACGGGGGCGCTCGCCAGCACTGTCGCATCTTTGCTCGGCGCAGCCCGCAGGTTGGCGGCCACCAGCGGCGTGACAGTGACCCCTGACACAGCCGTGAAGGCGGCGCTGGCGGGTACAGCATTTTCCAGCCGAACATCCCCGATTAGCACGGTCTTTAGCCCCTGTTGCGACAGTGCCAGCGGCACATTGGCCTGTATGGTCAGCAACGCCAGTCCCCAACTGCTGCTGGCTGTGTCCAGCGATTGTGTCTGGATGCTCTGAACGGCGGTCAGCGGGATTTGATCGCCCGCTTGCCCGAAGTTCCCTGCGTTCCCATCAAGGAACGTGGCGCTGGCTCCGCTGCCGAAACAGGCGCTACTGCCGGGGAGTCCGGCACAACTGGTGTTCAGTTGTTCAAACGCACTTTTGATGATGGCAGCGCAGGTTGCGTCCTGTGCCAACCCCGAAGTGATGCCGACCATTGTGATGATGAGCGCGAAGCAGGCAATAACGATTACACGGCTTTTCATGCGTCCCTCCTCCAATATTCCCCTATGAGCATTATAGTGCTTTCCCGCCCCCGTCCAAACTGCTCCGCCCTACGCTTAAACGGCGCTTGTTCCGATCTGCGCTTCAGGTTACTCTTATAAGGGGACAAACAGGCCACAGGATACCTTTATACATGGGAACGCTGAACCCGGATTTGCTTTCAAAAGATTTCGACGCGGTTTTGAATGATGCGGTGGTGCTGAAAGATGAGTATCGCAAATCGGTACTCACGCCGGAAATCATTCTGCTGGCATTGTTGCGCCGCCCAGACACGGCTGCGGCGCGTTTGTTGGAGGTCTTTAAGGCTGCGCGGGCGGTGGATTTGCAGAAGCTCGATCGTCAGGTGCATCTGGCGGTGGAGGGGCGCACCGACCAGACGGGCAGCCTCGATTTTATCGCCAAAGGCAACCGTCAGGTTTCGCTTTCGCGTCAGAGCATCATTCTGGTGGATGACGCGCTCAGTCTCGCCAATTCGCAGGACGAGATGCGTGTGAATACCGATCACATCCTGTCCATCATGGCAGAGCCAGCCATGCCCACCAGCGGGTTGCTGCGCCAGCACGGGATTACACCCAAAGCCATTAGCGATGTGCTGATGGACAACAGTCAGTTGCGGATGCGTACCGATGGCACAACGCAGGATGTGGTGGCCGGCGCGAAAAGTGGCAAACTGCGTGCCGTCTATTTCCGCGAGAATTTGCTGCGCGACATCATCAACATTCTGGCGCAGTCGGTCAACCGGCACATCATTCTGGTCGGGCCGGACGGTGTGGGCAAGCGCACGCTGGCCTATAGCCTCGCGCTGCTGATGTCGGAAGGCAAAGGCCCCGCTGGACTGAAGAATCTGGTCACGATTGACGAAACCTCGCTGCTGGACAATGACCAGAAGGCCGTCCGCGCTGGCCTCAGTCAAGCGGCAGGGGGCATCCTGTTCATTCCGCATCTGCATCGCTTCTTCGGCGGGCCAATCAATGCCGAGTTTTCCAAAGCTACACCGCTGATTCAAAAGGCGTTTCTCAGCGACGATCCGGTGATTATCTCCACCACCACCGAACTCGAATACAAAGAACGGCTGGCGGTGGTCAACAGCATTTCAGAGAATAGTCAGGTGATCCGCGTCCCCGAAGCGACGGCGGACGAAACGGTTGAAATCCTGAAGATCATGAAACCGCATGTGGAAGCGGACTACAAGCTGCAAATTGCGGATGAGGCGCTGACGCTAACTGTGCGCCTCGCCAAACGTTACTTGAGCGTGACTCCGCTGCCGCGCAGCGCCGAACAATTGCTACACCGCACCGCCGCGCTGGTCAGCATGAGCCAGCAGAGCCAATTGCCCTTCAGCAGCGAACGCACGGGTGACACGCTCCTCGACCCCGAAGATGTCACACTGGCCGCCAGCCAGATGACCGGAATCCCCGTCAACAAACTGGGCGAGGATGAACGCCTGCGTTACGCCAGCATGGTTGAGCATCTCAAGGAGCGTTTGATCGGACAAGATGAGGCCGTCCTTTCGGTCAGCCGCGCCATCAAGACGGCGCGGGTGGGCTTGAAGGATGCCAAACGTCCGATTGGCGCATTCCTGTTCCTCGGCCCGACGGGTGTGGGCAAGACCGAACTGGCAAAGGCGCTGGCGGAGTTCATGTTCGGCAGCGAAGATGCCATGCTCCCGCTGG
>CAIVEA010000342.1 GCA_903904765.1 uncultured Chloroflexota bacterium | reverse complement strand
TTCGCGCCCAGATAGGCCGAGGAGACGAGGCGGCGGGTTTCGTCGTTAATCAACGGGCCGAGGTAGCTGATCTTGCCTGAATTGGTCGCCAGAGCAGCGGCGCAACCGGCAATCATCTTGCCCCATTCCATCGCGCCCATCAGGTTGCCCAGATTGGCAGGAGCCGTACCCGCATACGCATCATCGCCCGAAATGTTCACGAATGTGACATCGGGGTAAGCAACAGCGGCCTTCGCGCTATCTTCTTCAAATTCATCCGACGAGGTGATAATCAACTGAGCGCCCTGCGCCACCAGTTCATCCACAGCCGCCTCGAAGGTGACTTCGGTGTTGCCCGCATTGATGTTCTCGACATAAACCAGTTTCGAACCCGGGACCTGCTGCTGTGCATACACAGCACCTTCATAATGTGCTTGGCTCCAGCCCTTGTCGTCCTTAAAACCGACCATAACCAGACCAAACACGAATTCGTCCTGTGCGGCGGCGGGCAGAACAATCAGAGCGCCCAGCACGAACAGCACAACGACCAGCAACACTTTTCGAAGCATACGGTTCCTCCTCATTGGGTAACCTCAATACAAGAATAAAGTTTATCGTCCGAATTAAAAACGGCAAGTACAAAACGCACAAAACATTAAGGTCATGTTATGTTGAATGTGCTGAAACCCATTTCAAAATATAGCGCCCCCGGGTCTCCTGTGAGGTGGCGGTATATAGATAAGTCACACCATCTACGACCAGCAAATCGGCATGACCGATGCCCCAGTTGAAACTGACGGGCATCAATACTGGATTGCCGGGGTACTTCTCCCACGTGTCATCAATCACAGCGCCCACCGAACGGGCAAATCCCAACCCGAACTGCGTATCCATTCCACGTTCCAGCACATCCGGCCCGCGAATGCCCTCATAGGCCATATAGTAGTGGTCGCCCACCTTTAGCACTTCGGCGGAACTTACGTAGCGGAAATCGAAATAAGGGGCGATAGCCGCGCCTTCGGTCACATCCAGCGGGCCGTATTCCGCCGCACCGCTAAATAACGGATCCGTCGCGCATTGTTGCAGCGCCCCCAGATCGCCGTGCCGATCGCCTTTGTAGCAGCGCATGTGACCGGGGGCGCTGCCCGCCGCCGCGAACACGTACAGCGTATCGCCTTCCACATAGATGCCCGGCGGCGCACCCACCAAACAATCATCGGCCTGACCACGAATATTGGGATGTGCGCCGATCTTCTCGGTGACGCTACACGGTGCGTAACTGCTAGGCCATGTGCCGCCGGGGGTGAGCAAATACGACCAGTCCGACCACACAATTCCGTCCGGCGAGCGCCGCAGCATGATCTGGGCATGCCACTCGTAGGCCATGTAATACTCGTCCCCCGCCCACACCACACGCGGGTACTGCTGGGCGGTGATATGGTCGCGCTGGTCATCGCACGGGCAGGACTGGCACGACAATAAGCAGACGGGCGCGGGCAGGCTGAAGTTCCACCCGCCATCGGCGCTCTGCCACAGCGTCAGGCAACCGGGAAAAGTGACTGGCTCACCACACTGGTCTACCACGCCAGCAGATTGCTGGCTGGCGTGCAGATACGACCACAACACGCCGTTCCCTTTATCCAGCGTATCGCTCTCGCCCACTGGCAGACCAACATCCGCCACTTCCATCACCCATTCGGCGCGGCCTTCCCACCAATCCTCTAGCGTAGGTGGGGGGTGGGCGGCAACCGGGTTCAGCAGCACCAGCAGCGCGATCAATAGTACAGGCAAAACGAGTCGCATAAATCACCCTCGATACACATTCCGTCACCAGTGTACCGCGTGAGTGCAGACAGGGCATCTTGGAACAGGCTGGCTTTTGTGGCACACTTTCAGAAAGAACTTAATGCTTGCGCTTATTCAGGAGGTGTCCGATGCGTCGGCTCATCGCGCTACTGCTGCTGCCTTTCGCGCTGCTGGTGATGGCGCTGCCTATGACGGCACAGGATTCACCCTCGCCGTTCGCCACCAACACGCCGCCTGTAGACAACGCCGCGCCGGAGATGCCTGCGCTGGCGACCAATACACCTGTCCCAACCCTTCAACCTGTGTTCAAGCCGGATGCGCCATTTGAGCAATACGCGCTGCGCCGCTGGGACGAGAACACGCTGGTCGGGCTGATACTCGATCAAGTACAGCGGCTGAAGGCCGGGGACGAACCCCGCGCCCTCGCCATCCTTTTGCTACAAAACGAACTCGCCCGCCGCTTCCCCGGCGCGCCGCACGATGCCGCCGTCCGCACCAGCCTGCTCCGCGCCATGCTAGATGCGCCGCAAGGGATGCTCGATCTGCGTCCAGTGGTGCGTCCGACCATCGAAGCGGCGCTCAACCAGCTGCGCCCCGATCTCAGCCAGCCAAACAGCCTCGAAGCGGCGGGGTTCGCGCTCAACCTCACACCTGCCAATTTTGACAGGCAAGGCGCGAGGGATGCCGTCATCCAGATCACCTATCCGGCAGGGGCAACCGACAGCGCCGCCCTGCTCTACAGTGATTACGTCATGGCGACGGCGAACACGGACGAGACGCTTCACATCCTCAGCGCCACGCCAAACTTCCCGGCAGCACCCTTCGGCAAAAGCGAGTCAGTATGGTTCGAGGGGTTGCGCGATGTGAACGGCGACGGGTTGGACGAACTGGCGGTCAGCCGCGTCGTCGGTGGTGCGCCCAATAGCGATCTATTCATTTTTGGTTGGCGTGGCGGCAGTGCCATCAGCCTTGCCACACCCGGTCAGACCATGCGCTATCACAGTGCGTTCGCATGGCCAGCAACAGGCGAACCCCTCGTCCTGACCGAAAGCCGCGTGGACTCGGCAGCATGGGGCTGCCTTGCCGAACGTCCGGTCACATGGACGTGGAGCAGCAACTTCTTCCGCACACCACCAGCCGCCGCCGAATTTGTCCCGCAAAACACGCCCGGTTGCCAGTTGTATGCCAGCGAACCACTACTATCGCTGTCCCCAGCCGAGGCGCAAGCCCGCCTTGACGCGGCGCTGCAACAGGCCACGCCGGAGGATGCCACCGCCGCCGCCCGCGCTGCGCTGGTCACGGCTATGCTCAAGGTATTTCAGGGCGACATCAGCGGGGCGCAAACACAGGTGAACCTGCTGGCGGAGATGACCGAACCGGACTCATGGCTGGCGGCGCAGGCCAAAGCCTTTCAGGACGGCATCCGTCAAAGCAACAGTACGCCCCTCAGCCTGTGCGCGGCGCTGCAAAACGCCAGCGCCAATGGCGCGTGTGATGTAGATGCGGTGCTGGCACGGCTGTTCGTTGAACAACCGCTACTGCGCGGCGAGTCCATCGAAGCGCAGGCCGCCCGCATAGGGTTGACCGTGCAAACGCAAACCACTGTCACCGAAATCGGTCATCTGGATCGGCAAGCTGTACACTTCGACCTAAGTGCGCCGAACGTGTGGTGGGCCTTCGCACCGCTGGCAGATGATGTGTATACTGCCGAACGCATCCCCCCGCCGCCGGGTTTTGAGGCCACGCCCGCCCCTATCACCCGCATCGAAACGCCGCAAGCCGCCTTCGATGCGCTACTGGCGAACAATGACCCGCTGCAAGCGTTGGCGATCATCGGCACGGCCATCAGCACCAACCCCGCTGCACCACTGGTCAGTTCGGGGCGCTATTTGCAGGCGATCAGTTATGAGGCCAGCGGTGACCGGGACAATGCCCGCCAAACTTATTTCGATCTGTGGGTCGCTGATCCGGGATCGGTGTGGGGATTACTGGCGGCAACGCATCTCGAAAAACGGTAGTTCAGGGCTTATGCTCTATGGTTGGAATCCGGTATTGGACACAGCACAAGGTAGATGCAACGATGAAACTGGCAACTGTAAGTATTCGTGATCGGGCGCAGGTCGTGATTGTCGAGGAAAACCGCGTCGTCACCACCACCACCGAAGGCAACATGCAGTATCTTATCCGGCGGCGCTTGCTGCCGGGGCGCGGCGCTCATTCCTACAGCTTCGATGAAGTCCGCTTCGAGCCGCCCGTGACTCCCTCCAAGATTATCGCCATCGGCAAGAATTACGCCGAACACGCCAAAGAAACCGGCAGTAGCGTCCCCAAAGCGCCGCTGATTTTCGCCAAGTTCCCCAGCGCCCTGACCGGTCACGAACAGCCGATCACATGGAGCAGCAGCATCACACAGCAAGTGGACTGGGAAGGCGAACTAGCGGTCATCAT
Organism: uncultured Chloroflexota bacterium; assembly: GCA_903904765.1. Next base: position 967 of record CAIVEA010000342.1, on the reverse strand, counting down.
TGGTAAACGCGCCCGCAACGTGAGCGAAGAAGATGCGCTCGATCACATCTTTGGCTACAGCATCGCCAACGATGTCAGCGCCCGCGACATCCAGATTCGCACGGATGCACAGTGGACACGCGGCAAAGGACTGGATACGTTCTGTCCGCTGGGTCCCTGGATCGTCACCCGTGACGAGATCACAGACGCACAGGCGTTGAGCGTGAAAACGGTCATCAACGGGGAAACCCGTCAAGATGGCAACACAAAAGATATGATCTTCAATATTCCGGCGCTCATCGCCTATTGTTCGCGCATGTTCACGCTGGAACCGGGCGATGTGCTGCTCACGGGCACGCCGTCCGGCGTGGGCGAGGGCATGAAACCGCCGACCTATCTCCAGAATGGTGATGTGGTCGCAATCAGCATTGACGGTATCGGAACCCTACGGAATACCTGCGTCGTCACCGAGTAAGCGCGTAGGCTGTGATACAATCATCCTTCACATCAAGGGAATAGGATGAAATCACGCCCTATGTCCAGATTGAACTTTTACCTGCGCTACGCTGCCACCCATCTCCGCAATAACGGTCAATGGACGGCTTTTGCGGTTTTTTGTGTGGCGGCGGGCGTGGCAACGGTGGTGGCGCTCCGCAGCCTCGGCCTTGCCATCACCGACTCGCTTTTGAGCAACCTGCGCCAGTACAATCACGGCGACATCAACATCAGCAGCGTTTCCAGCGCCGGGCCGTTCTCGGTCACATTCCAGCGCGGGGCGGACGAGCCTTCGATTTTCCGCCCGCAGCAGGTGGAGGCCGTCCGCAACTGGGCAGCGGGGCGCAACGCCACCCTCAGTGAATACATCGTCGCCAGTAATATCCAGATCACCCCCGCCGGACTGGATTACAAGGGCAGGAGGCGTTTTTTGCCTCACCAATGGGGGAGTAACTAGACAATCATTCACCTTTCAGGTATCATTGGCCCACTT
>CAIVEA010000341.1 GCA_903904765.1 uncultured Chloroflexota bacterium | reverse complement strand
CCGGGGATGTAGATGCCCGGTTCGATGGTGAAGCTCATACCCGGTTCAAGCAAATCGGTCACGTTTTCCGCGATCTGCGGGATGAGTTCGTGTCCGCCGAGTCCGAGGCCGTGTCCGGTGCGGTGGGTGAAGTATTCGCCATAACCCGCCGCCACGATCACATCGCGAGCAGCTTTGTCCACCACACCCATCGCCACGCCCGGCCCGCCGGCGCGGATGGCGGCTTCGTTGGCAGCCAGCACCGTGTCGTAAATCTTCTGCATCTCGGCGGTGGGTTTGCCCAGACAGAAGGTGCGGGTGATGTCCGCCGGATAGCCTTCCGAACGTCCGCCGAAGTCCACCAGCAAAAATTCGTCTTCGCCCAGCGTCCGGTCGGTGAGCATACCGTGTGGCAGGGCGCTGTTGGGGCCGGTCTGGATCAACGGCTCGAAGGCCGCACCGTCGCTGCCCAGCGCCTGCATTTGTTCGGTCAGGTAATTGGCTATCGCCCGTTCGGTCAGGCCGGGGCGCACCCAGTCCAGCATTTTTTTCAGCGCACCCTCGCTGATTTCGACGGCGCGGCGCATGGCAGCGATTTCGTCCGGCGCTTTCATCGCCAGAATGCGGATGATCTGCCGTTCAATGGCGGCGGGCTTCAGGTTCGGTTCGGCCTGCTGGAAGGCCAGTAGTTCGGTGACGCGCACCGTTAGGCCGTCCATGCCCACCGTTTTACCCTTCAAACCGAGTTCGGCGGCGGCGGCGCGGAATGCACCTTCGTAGCCGTCGGTGTCCGTCCATGAGAACAGCCGCGCATCCAGATCGGGGCGCTGCTGGAGCTTAATCACTTCCAGATGGGGAATGATGAACGAAAGCTGTCCGTCCGGGGTCAAAATCGCCAGCACGGGACGTTCGGAAAGATGAAATTGCAGGCCGGTAAAATATTCCATATTGGTGCCGGGGGCGAGGACGACGGCATCCACCCCGGCAACCTGACGCAGTTTTTCCAGACGGGCGGCAAAGTTGATGTGCATGAACATGAACTCCTTGTGTTGATGGGAGTATTGTACTCTCCGGCGCGAAGGGGGCAAAGGACGCGGAGTCGGGTCTTGCAAAAATGGCGGCTTGGGCTATACTGAATTTTGTCAGGGCAATTAGCTCAATTGGCAGAGCACTCCTTTGACGTGGGAGGGGTTAGAGGTTCGAGTCCTCTATTGCCCACAACGATGAACACCATCTGGAACGCATCCCAGATGGTGTTTTTATTTCGCCGCAGGTCAGGCGCGGGATTTTTCGAGGTAGTCGCGGGCGGCGGGCGAGAGGAGTGATTCGAGCATGACGGTGATGTAGCGTGCGCCGCGTTCGCGCCACTGCTGCGCGGCTTGCGCGTTGCCCACCATAATCCCCAGCGCCTTATCTGTGCCTTGGACCGTCTCCACAATGCGGGTGATGGCGGCCTGCACATCCGGGTGCTGCGGTTGCCCCGGCACGCCCAGCGAATGCGAAAGATCGGTAGGGCCGATGAAGATGACATCCAGCCCGTCAATTTTTACGATCTCCGGCAGGCGTTCGACGGCCTCTATCGTTTCAATATGGATGACCACCAAGCTCTCCTGATTGGCGGTCTGCACATACTCGCCAAATGTGCCGCGCTGCCCGTAATCCGCCGCCCGCACGCTTGCCAGCCCGCGAATGCCACGCGGGTAATACTTCACCGAGCGCACAACGGCTTCGGCTTCTTCGGCGGTGTTCACCCAAGGGACGTGCAACCCTTGTGCGCCGGTATCCATCAAGCGCAGGATGATATGCGGCTGGTTGGTGGTCACGCGCACAATCGGGGTTACGCCCTGTAGCTCCGCTGCCCGTACCATGTGTTCGCAGTCCTGCGGCTCCAGCGTGCCGTGTTCGCCGTCGAATACGAGGAAGTCCCACGGTTGATAGCCCATGACTTCGATCAAACTGGCATTCGGGTAACGCACGAAGCATCCGAATACCGTTTCGCCAGCCTTCAAACGTTCTTTGGTCTTATTGTGTCGCATAATCTCTCGCTGTTGGTCTTCGTTATATAAGGCTACAGGATGGCTTGATCGCCATTTTGCATCTGTTCGGCGTGCACAGCGTTCAGGAAGCGATTGATAGCCGGTTGCACCACCGCCCCCGCCCGCATTGGCGCATCGTGCATGCCTTTGGGGACGATGACCAGTTCGGCGCGGGGGATGCGCCGCACCGCCAGTTGCGCGGAGGCCATCGGTACGATGGAATCCCATTCGCCATGGACGAATAGGGTACGCGCCTGAATTTGCTCCAGCGGCGGGAAGAACTTACGGATGTTGGCAATATCGCTGTTATAGCCGGGGAAGCGGCGGCTCATCGGGTGGTTCCGGGTGATTGCATCCAGAACTGCCACTGTGTCCGCGTCCTGTTCGATGGCGCTGGACAAATAGTACATGGTTTCCGATGCCAGCCAGTTCATAAAATCCGAATGGACGCTGAGGGCGAGCCGCGCCACCACATCGGTGATGACGAACGGGATGGGGGCGGTAACTGATGCGCCGAGAATGAGTCCCCGGCAGCGTTCGGGGTGGCGCAACGCAAACTCGATGGCGCTCATGCTGCCCGCTGAGTAAGCTGCCACCATCACAGCAGGAATATTCAGCACATCCAGCAGGTCAGCGAATGAATCCGCCATGTCTGCCGGAGTTGCGCCCACCGCCAGCGGTGTGCGGAGGTAGCCCCCCCGCGACACGGCGATCACGCGGCAACCGGGGAAGCGCCGCGCCGCCCCCACCGACTGGTCATAGCCGCCCGCGCTGGAATGGCTGATGAGGACGGGCAGGTCTTCTTCGCTGCCCACCTGCACGTATTCAATCGGGCCGCGCCGGGTGTTTGCAATCAGGCTACCAGCATCCTGTCGCGTCCGTGCCGCCACCATTTCCGTCTGAAAGCGATTGACCAAAAGAGGAAGGGTCAAAGCAGCACCAGCCAAGAACAATTTCTTTTTCATGAGGGGGCGCTCCTGTTGAGATGCTTATGGTGATTGTACATCGGATGCACCCGCGCTGGCATCTCATGATAGGGATGATCGGCGGGCTGAATGCCCTGCCAGTAGATTAATGTATGACGGAAATGATTGCATTACTTCCGTTTTTACTGTTACAGTACTAGAAGTGCATTATGGTAACTACAGGAAAGGTCATGAGTATTGTCATGATGAACAGGTAACAAATGAACATTCCTATCCTTACTTTGTATCGGTACTCTATTGTCTATGGGTGGAATGTAAATTCCGGGAGATCGAATAATGACTGATATGACGTGGGAGAAGCCCTCCCAACCAGTGGCTGCGCCGCGCACAGGCGAGCGCATGAAGTTCATCATAGGCGGCGTTCTCATCGTCGCCGCCGTTCTCTACCTGATTATTTCAGGCACAACCAATAACACGCAGTATTTCATGACTGTCGCCTCGGTACAGGAAAATGCCGATTATATCGGCAAGACTGT
>CAIVEA010000340.1 GCA_903904765.1 uncultured Chloroflexota bacterium | reverse complement strand
CGTGGACGGACTTCCAGAACACGTTCGAGGCGGGCAGTCTGGGCTGCGAGATTGTGTTCCCGGATGACGATATTCCTTGGGTGGGGCCGGGCTGGATTAAGACCGAGGACGATGTGCGGCGGTTGGAAGCGATGGATTTTGTTCACGGCGGTATCAACGGGCGGCAGATTGCCTACCGTCGTGAAATGATGCGCGTGGCCGAAAAATATCCGGTGCGCTTTCAGGGAGGGCCGATCTTCTACCCCGGCGAGAACCCCGCGCTGACGCACACCTCGGATGGTCCGTTTGGCGTGGCAGGCGATCTGATGGGGCAGACCGAACTGTTCACGGGCGTGTACGAATGCCCCGATCTGGTGCGTGAAGTGCTGCGAATCGTTACCGATAAGCTGATCGAGTGGCTGGATTTCTGCTGGATTGAGGAAAACCTGCCCACGCCGCGCAACTTCGCATGGACGGACGATCTGGCAGTGTCGCTCTCCGCCAAGACTTACCGCGATCTGGTGCTGCCGGAAGAACAACGGCTGCGCTTCCATTTCGACGGCTATCTGAGCCTGCACATGTGCGGCAAAGCCGACCACATGCTGGAAATTTTCGTGGATGATCTGAAGATCAACGAGCTGCAAGGCTTCGGCTATCAGGTCAATCTGGATCGGGTGGCATCGGTGTTGGGTGGGCGGGTGGTGCTGGTGGGGAATGTGAACCCGATGCTCATCCACACCGGAACGCCGGAACAGGTGCGCGAAGCCACGCGGCAGGTGATCGAAAAACTCGCTCATTTTCGGGGGCTTATCATTCAGGATGGCAGCAACATCCCGCCGGGATCGCCGCTGGAGAACATCAACGCCATGATGGAAGCCGCCGAACTATACGGAAGGTATACCTAACCCCTCATGGACACCCGTCAGCAAGTGGAACGCAGCAAAGCCTTTTTGCGGCGGTTGTGGGCGCTGGAGAACGACGAGCGCCCCGGATTCATGATCGGCTATGTGGGGCCGCGTGTCAAAAACGGCAAGCCGATTCCCAGCGCGTTGTTCTCCACCGAAGGGTCGGATACGGTGCGTGACCGCATCCAAGACCCTGCCAAGTTCTTACGCGCGCAGGTCACGGAAATCGAAGCGCAGATGGCGCTCAAAGGGGATTTTGTGCCATCCCTCTGCCCCACGCTGGGGCTGGTGGGCATTCCGTCGGCCTTTGGCTGCGAGGTGGTGTGGTGGGAGAACGACCTGCCGGCGGTGCGTCCGGTGTTTGCGGAAGGCGCAGAGGAGATCACGCCGCTGCCCATGCCGGGGGTGCGCGACGGGCAGCTAGGGCGGATGCTGGACTATACCCGCTATTTCATCGAGCAGACGGGCGGGCAGTACCCGATTCGCATGAGCGATATTCAGGGGCCGATTGACAGCGCGGCGCTGATTCTGGGGCATAACAACTTCCTGCTGATGATGTACACCAACCCGCAGGCCGTACACCGCCTGTTGCAGCAAATCACGGAGCTAACGATTGCGTTCGTGCAGGCGCAGCGCGAGATTGCGACCCGCCTCGGTTGCGAGTTCATCCCCAGCATGTTCCAGCCGTGGCTGCCTGACGGCGGCGGCATTTCCATCTCGAACGAAGAGTGTGTGATGATGTCGGCAGAGATGCACGACACCTTCAACGTCCCCTACTTGAACCAGCTTTCAGATGCCTTTGGCGGCGTGTACCTGCATTCGTGCGGCAAATGGACACATCAGTTCCCCAGTCTGGCGAAGGTACACAACCTGCGCGGGCATGAGTTCGGCGCGAGTGAGGCCACGTTTGAGCCGGTGCTAGAGCATTTCGGCGGTCAGATTGCGCTGGCTTGCCGGGTGGGGCTGCACCGCGATCTGAAATTCGG
>CAIVEA010000339.1 GCA_903904765.1 uncultured Chloroflexota bacterium | reverse complement strand
CTCGCCAACCCGTCCGGCCTGCTGCTGGCGGGCGTGATGATGATGGTACACATCGGTCAGCCGGATGTGGCGGAGCGCGTCCACAATGCTTGGCTGCGTACCGTCGAGGACGGCGTGCATACCTACGACATCTTCCGCGACGGCGTGAGCAAGCAGAAGGTGGGGACGAAAGAGTTCGGCGAAGCCATTATCGCCCGTCTCGGTCAGCAACCGCAGACCCTCAAGCCGGTCAGCTATGCCAGCGGCGACAGCATCCCCCCCGGCGCGGCGGTCAGCGTGCGTACCCCCGCCAAGAAGGACACAATGGGCGTGGACATCTTCCTCGCGTGGGACGAAGCGGATCGCAATCCGAACGTGCTGGGCGAGCAGTTGTTGAAGGTCAACCATGACGGGTTCGATCTGGCGATGATTAGCAATCGTGGTCAGAAGGTGTGGCCTAAGGGCGCTGCCGAAACCTTCTGCGTGGATCACTGGCGCTGCCGCTACATGAGCAAGGACAACGTTCCCCTCAAGCACGGGCAGATTGTAGACCTGCTGGGCAAGCTCTCCGCCGCAGGCTTCGACTTCATCAAGACCGAGAACCTGTGCAACTTCGACGGCGTTCCCGGCTACTCACTGGGACAGGGGCAGTAACGAATAATCCAGCGGGGGCGCTTGCTTATGTGGGCAACCGCCCCCGTTGTCGTTCGTGCAGCGGCGCTAACGCGGGTGCGTAGCGTCCTTCCAGATCGGGCAGGCGCGGTCAATCACCAGCACTTGCCCGATGGCGATCTGGCTGCGCTTCGTAATCTCCGGGTTGGCAGCCAGCAAGCACGTCAAATCCACATTGAAATCGCAAGCGATGAAGTCCAGCGCATCGCCCGACTGCACCGTGTACAGGTTGCCGGGGGCGCTGCGGCCTGCGTTGCGGTCAAAACGGCAGGCGCGAACGGGGTCTACCGTGGTTGTCGCGGCGGTTGAGGTAGTCGTGGTCGCGCCGCCGCCGCCACCCTGACAGGCGGTGGTAATCAGCAGCACCTGACCGGGGTAGATCAGGTTCGGGTCGGTAATGGTGTTGCTATCCACGATGCACTGCACCGTCACGCCGAACTTCTGCGCGATCTTGGTCAGCCGATCGCCGCTTTGCACCATATACGATTGGTCGCTCAAGGGGGTTGTGGTCGTGGTAGTGGTCGCGCCGCCGCCCTGATCGCCAGTGGACTCGGCTGCCGCACAAGCATCCGGCACGAACAGCGTAGTTACCCCTTCCAGCGTGGCATCCGCCGCGAGGCCGTTGGCTTCGCGCAGGCAATCCACCGTTGTCCCCGTGCGTTCGGCAATCGAGACGAGCGTATCGCTCTCGCCCACATCCACCGTAACGCCTTTAGCCGAACTATCCTGCGCGGCGGCCATCAGCGCCCCCGCACACACGCACATCAACAGGATGATGAGACGGCGCATCATGGTTTCTCACTCCTCACAACATCAATATCAGGATAGAGTGAGCATAACCGATACTCATCCCTGCAACAAATACGCCTCACATTCAACCCTCATCCCCGACCCTTCTCCCTCATGGCGAAGGGTG
>CAIVEA010000338.1 GCA_903904765.1 uncultured Chloroflexota bacterium | reverse complement strand
TCGCCCGCACTCGCTTTGCGCCAATCAAGTTCCCCCGTCATGCCAGTCGAGGCACTGAACAAATCAGGACGACCGGAGGATTGACCGGGTGGCGATTGTTGCCAATCGAACAACTCATCATCGGCGGGCACATCCGGCGAATCGCCTGCACCATCACCTTGCTTCCACTGCAATTCGCCCGTGAAACCGAAGCTGTCGCCGCCGCGCTTGTTGCTGTCGTCCTTCGGGCCGCGCAGCCAATCGAGCGAATCGTCATCGTCCGGCGGTTGATTTGGCGGTTGCTTTTTGAAATCGTCGCTCATCGCCAGCTACCCCGTTTGCTGCGCTCAACATCTGTCCAGAACACATTCATGGACTTATGCCTTATTCCCGGTAGGATCGGTCTTGACCGATCAAGACACGCACACCTGCGACCGTGATCGCCAGCGCGATACCCAACAAAATGCCCCGCGCCCCGGCGCTGACCGGAATGGACAACAACCACTCGCGCACGGCGGTCAGCGGTTGAAGTTCCGGTAGCGGCAGCGCCCCCAGCAAAAAGAACAGCAGCGCGGCGGTGAAGCCCATCCCCGTCCACGTCACGCCGTTCCGCATATAGCGAAACGCGCCGTAGACCAGTGCGAACAGCACCAGCCCGCCCAGCGCGGATTCAATCGAGATTTGCGCGGTTTCCAGCAGTTGCGCTGAAGGGGACGGCCTGCCGCCCAGATACCCCATTCGTTCCAGCCCGATCAGGGTGATGGCGGCTAAGGCGCTCACCAGCAGCACCAAACTATACACCCACCCGCCCTTGCGCCGCGCCAGTCGGCTGCCATGCACGCGGAACAGGTTGATGACCCCGATTACCACACTGAAGGCCAGCGTGATGGCTGCCACCTGCAAAAATAGGTTGCTGACGGCATACAGGATGCCGCCACTTTCGCCCAGCAGCAGGCCGATGAGCGTCAGCAGGCCGAAGCCGATGGCAATCGCCGTCGGGAACGCGGTACGAATACGCCGCACGGCTACCCCCCTCCTAGCAAGCGCGCCAGCGCCGCGCTGAAGCGTCCGTTCAAAATCGCATCACCCACAGCCACAGCCGTCGGCACGAAAATGGCAAGGATGAGCAACCAGCGCAGGACATCCTGCGCCACCGCGCCCGCCATCTGCACCGCCGAGTCGCCCAGATATGCGCCCGCGACGTAAATTTCTTCCCCGATCAACGGTGCATCGGCCATCACGAAAGCCACCGCCTGCCCTTGCAGCGTGTCCGTCCCCGCGATCAATCGCTGCCCCCGCCGCGCCGATGTTTCCGCGATCAGCGCCAATTCCGTGCCGAAGCTCCCAACCAGAATGCTGGCGGCCACATGGTCATCCGGCAGCATTCCCGTGAGCGCGGCGGCAAAAGCAAGGCCGTTGCTGCCTGCCGGATACCAGCGGGCATCCCGCGATGCGCCGGCACGCAGCATCCCGCGTGAAGCCACAGCCCGCCGCAGGGTGTCCTGCGCCAGCGGGAGGCCAGTCGGGTCGCTAATGGTAATAATCGGGGATACCCCGCCAATCATGGCGCGGGAGGCTGCTTGATAGGCTAGTTCAGCGGCGGCCAGCGCCGTCAGGGTTTCCTTCCCACCCAGACCGGCAGCGCCCAGCGAAATATGCACGGGGCGGTTGGCCTCAATCGATTCGCCAATGGCGGTGGGGATGAGGCGGTAAGCGGGCAGCGGACGCAGCACGTACAGCGTGCGACGGCGGCGGGCAAACTGCGTGATAATCACCACCAGCACTAGCGTGATGAGCAGGATGAGGATGGTGAGAATTTGGGTTGTGCTATCCACAGCTTCCCTCGTCTTGCAGTGCTAGGCGCAGTTTCTCGATACCTTCCGGCGTTTCTAACGCTTCCGCCAAACCCGCCAGTACCGGGCGGGGAATCAAACTCCCCAGCGCGGGCTGGGCGATCCACAACGCGCTTGCGCCTAACGGACCAAGCGGTTCGAGCGCATCCAGCGCCACCAGCGCAGGGCGCACCCAACCGCGTTCGCGGAGCAAACGCACCCAGTTAGGTGGAAGTGGTGGTTCGGAAGCAGCACTCATTTGACGAGTATAACACGGGGTTGGCGTGCGCGAAACTTGAGGCGCAGATAGAAGGGGGCATGATGTTATGCACGCCCCCACGTATAGATGCGACGTTCGTTACCCGCAGTCCCCCGCCAGCGTCAGGTAGGCCGCCGACAGCCACCCCTGCTGGCTGCCGAACACCACCTGTAGCCACTCACCGGAACGCGCCGATGCACTCAACGTCGTCTGGTACGGCACATGGTCGAGTATCACGCTGGTCGCGTCCGGTTCGGCGCGAAAGTTGATGATGTTCGTCGTCGTCACGCGGCACTGGCTGAGCGCAACAGTTGTCGAAGATGGCGCGGCAGGCGCGGCTGCCCCCGGCACAAGGATGACCGTCCCGGCGTGCGGGATCAGGCCGCAGGTGAAATCGCCCTGCGAGAACGACGGCAGGCTAACCGTCGTGCGTGGCTGACCGCTGGCATCGCGGAACAACAGCATCCCAGTGCCTTGCAAGCACACCTGCATCGGAACGCCCGTTGTGACGGAGCCAGACGCATCGAAGGTATATATTTCCGCCGCCAGCGTGAACGGATCGGTTATGCCCACCTGTGCTGCGGCGCTTAGCAGCGAATAGCACATGTTCAAGCCGCTGCCGCCATTGGGCAGGTAGATCGCCACCTGCGCGGATGCCCCGAATCCGGTCAGGCTGCACAGCGCTGGGGCGGGGATGGCAGCGGGTTCGGCAGCGGCGGTGGTGGTGGTGGGTGGCGTGACGGGTGGCGCGGCGACATACTCGAACGCGCCGATGTCGCAGCCTGCGCCAGAGGGCCGCGCCACGCCGCGCTGGTCGGTGGCAGGACAGTCCGCCGCCAATGCCGCATCAATCGCCGCGCTGCCCACCAGCAGCGGGATGGTCTGCGTCAGGCCGCCGTTCGCGCTCAGTGTGCCGAGTCCGACTGAGGCCACCTGCGTGACATTCGCACCGCACGACGCATCATCCGACAGGTTGTAGGCCGCGCCGTTGCTGGCGATTGTTCCAGAACAGTTGCTGCCCTGTACCCCTTTGCTGAGCAACGTGTTTTTGATCGTCACTATCCCAGAACTGTTTAAGATGTTGCCGCCGCGGGCAGCCGAATTGCTGGCGAAGGTGTTGTTGGTGATCGTCACCGTTCCCCCAAAGTTGTAGATGCCGCCGCCCGAATCGCTCGAATTGTTGTCGAAGGTGCTGTTACTGATCGTCAACG
>CAIVEA010000337.1 GCA_903904765.1 uncultured Chloroflexota bacterium | reverse complement strand
GGTCACTGTGCCAAACGAGGGGTCAATGCCGGTATAGTCGCTCACATCGTAGCCGAAATCGGCCATCGGACTGTTGTAGAAAGGCGTAATCCAGATGGCATCTACGCCTAACTGCTGAAGGTAGGGCAGTCGCCGGGTGATGCCGCGCAGGTCGCCAATGCCGTCTGCATTCGAGTCCTGAAAGCTGCGGATGTAGACCTCGTAGAAAACAGCCGTGCGCCACCAACCATTCGCGTCTGATGTGCGGTGTGTGGATGAGAAGGGGCGGGTGGCAATGGTCAGGCGGTTCGGCATATTGTGACCTCAGGGTACAGGTTGCGGAAATCATAGTACGGGCGGCAGCAATAGGGAACAGTATTTTGGTGTGCTTACACTCTGTCTGTGCGGAATGCGTGTACAATACCTAAGTACATACCTGTCTAGCGAAAGCAGTTCCATGAAGGCCGATTTTGCGCTGGATTATGATGTGGTGACGGTGGAGCGCGAACGCAAGCTCTATCTGATGGCGCGTCTGGTGGCTGGCGCAGCGCCGGGAGCCGAACAGCGCCGTCCGCTAAACCTGAGTCTGGTGATTGATCGCAGCGGGTCAATGGCGGGCGATAAGCTGTCGTTCACCCGTCAGGCGGCGCAATTCCTCGTGCAAAATCTGGGCGTGAATGATCTGCTATCCATTGTGCTCTACAACGAAAATGTAGAAGTGCTGCTGCCGCCGGAACGGGTTGTCCACAAAGATGCGCTCAACCATCGCCTGAACCAGATCAAAGCGGCGGGGATGACCAACCTCAGCGGGGGTTGGCTTCAGGGGTGTTCGCTGGTGGAGCAGAATGTGCGCGATGATGCGCTCAACCGCGTGATTCTGATGAGCGACGGGTTGGCGAACCGGGGGATTACCCAACCGGAGAAGTTAGTCGCGCTGGCGCAGCAGAAACGCGCCACGCTGGTGACGACCAGCACGATGGGCTTGGGCGATGACTTCAACGAAGATTTGATGATGGCAATGGCGGATGCAGGCGGCGGGGCGTTCTATTTCATTGAAAGTCCCGAAGTCGCCCCGTTGATCTTTCAGGAAGAACTGCGCGGTCTGTTGAACGTGGTCGGGCAAAACCTGACGGTGACACTCGTCCCTAGCGATGACATTTCCAATGTTAACCAACTGAACGCCTACAACATGCACAGTGATGGGCGCTCAATCTCGTTCAGTCTGGGCGATGTGTTTGGGGATGAAATCAAGACGCTGGTGCTGGAAATTAGCATTCCCGCGCTGCATGAGATCGGTCATCGGCAAATCGCGCTGCTGCGCTTCTCGTTTGACGAGGTGACGGAAACAGGCGCACAGCATCAGGTATTGGAACTTCCCGTGATGGTGCATGTCAGCGCACAGGATGCCAGCGGCGAGGCGAACGCATCTGTGCGCGAGTCCGTGCTGTTGCTGCAAGCGGCGAAGGCGCGGCGCGAGGCGGTGGCGGCGGCGGACAAGGGCGATTATGACCGCGCTTCACAATCGTTACGGCAGGCAGCTGTGCAGATTGACGAGGCGAAAATCAATAGTGAGCCGCTGGTGGAGGAGCGTAATGCGCTGCTCAAACAGTCGGATGAGATGAAGCGCGGCGCGGAGTTTTACGACAAGTACAGTCGCAAGTCTATGGCGACGCAGGCCATCTATACCATGACGGATCGCCACGAAAGCACGCAGTTCTTCCGGGCGCGCGAGAGCGAACGGCAAACTGTTCCTGAGATCGAACGTAAGGAAGGCACGACCCCCACGCATCTGACATGGGGCGAACACACCTATCCGATTCAGAGCGACCTGATTCGTATCGGGCGTGCGCCGCAGAACGAAATCGTGCTTCTGGCGAAGAATGTCTCGCGCTTTCACTGCCAGATCAAGCGGGAGGGCGAACGCCTGCTGCTGGAAGACCTCGGCAGCACCAACGGGACGTTCTTGAATGATATTCTCTTGAAGGAAG
>CAIVEA010000336.1 GCA_903904765.1 uncultured Chloroflexota bacterium | reverse complement strand
GCAGCCAACTGCGCCCGCCCGAAAGATGTTTTGCATTTTTACGACTATTCCTACATTCGGGAGGGAAAAATGGCACGACCTGTCACCTTATTTACCGGACAGTGGGCGGACTTGCCGCTGGAAACGCTGGCTGAAAAAGCTGCCGCGATGGGCTATGACGGGCTGGAACTGGCCTGCTGGGGCGACCATTTCGAGGTGGATAAGGCGCTGGAGAGCGACAGCTACTATCAGAGCCGCCGCGATATTCTGGAAAAGCACGGCCTGAAATGCTTTGCCGTCAGCAATCATCTGGTCGGTCAGTGCGTGGCGGACGCGATGATTGACGAACGCCACAAGGCCATCCTGCCGCCGCGCCTGTGGGGAGATGGCGACCCGGAAGGCGTGCGCCAGCGTTGCGCCGCCGAGATGCAGAACACCGCCCGCGCTGCCGCCGGACTCGGCGTGAAGGTGGTCAACGGGTTCACGGGCAGCCCCGTGTGGCACATGCTGTACTTCTTCCCACCCACTTCGGACGCGATGGTAGAAGCCGGCTACCGCGAGTTCGCAGACCGCTGGAATCCCATCATTGATGTGTTCGACGCGGTAGGCGTGCGTTTCGCGCTGGAATGCCACCCTGCCGAAATTGCTTACGACATATACACGGCGGAACGCACATTGAAGGCGCTGAACGGACGCACCGGATTCGGCTTCAACTTCGACCCCAGCCACTTCATTCATCAGCAGTTCGATCCGGTCAACTTCATTGACCGCTTCCCGGAGCGCATCTATCACGTTCACGTCAAGGACTCCAAAGTGACGCTGAACGGCACGAACAGCATCCTCGGCTCGCACCTCAACTTTGGCGACCATCGTCGCGGCTGGAACTTCGTTTCGCCCGGACATGGCGATCTGGACATGGATTCCATGATCCGCGCCCTCAACCGCATCGGCTACAACGGGCCGCTGTCGGTGGAGTGGGAAGACAGCGGCATGAACCGCGAGTACGGCGCTGCCGAAGCGGTGGATTTTGTGAAGGCCAACGATTTCGCGCCGTCCGGCGTGGCTTTCGACGCGGCCTTCGAGAGCAAGAAATAAACCTCATCCCTCTAATGGGTCGGGGGAACGCCTACGGCGCACAAGCGCAAATTCCCCCGACCGATTCCCATCTCTGTGCAGAGATGGGAAATTCAGGATAGCGGGGTGAAATTGCACATTGGGAAGATGAGGGCGTGACAGGCAGCGGACAAGTCCCTACGAATGGCCGCTTTCCTCCCCCTCATGCTAGACTGTCGAGGATTTCCTGCCGCAAACGGGTGTATTCGCTCTCGCTGATGAGGCCAGCATCCCGCGCTTCTTGCAACTGCTTCAGGCGTGAGGTCAAATCGTTGGGCGTGTTCCCCGTCAGGGTCGCCCCGCCGATCACATTTGAGTGTCCCATCTCGTCCAGTTTGATGCCCACCATATCCAGCGCGTTCTGGATTTGCTGCTGCGTCTGTGGGGACAGGCTTCCGCCCTGTACCGTTTTGCCGTCCAGCGTGATGACGGTGCGGGTGTTCGTGTAAGGTTGCCCGAATCCGGTCACGTTCCCGATGCTGCTGCGGATGCGCGAACGCACTAGCCCCCTCGCGCCGCTGACGATGAAGGTGATGCCCAGAAATAACAATGTAGTGAATACTGCGATCAGCGAAATGGTCACTTCACCGGTCACATCCCGCCGCACTTCTTGCGCGTTCAGACAAGCGAAAGTGATGTTATAGGTGTTACCGTACATGCGCGTGGATTGCTGGGTGATGGTTTCGCCCGGCTGACAGTACAGATTGTTCATCACTTGTTTCACGGGCGCGATGCTCGTCCCGCCGACTAATATTGTGATGAGCGTCGCCACCGCCACCCCGATCAGTCCAAATCCGATGATGAAACGCAACATCAGTCGCCTCCGAATGCCCGCTATGCTCAATTGTGATGCTTATTGTAGCAGCGGTTTACGAAGCGCACTGATGTAAAGAGGGCAACCGCGATGGATTGCCCTCTTGTGCAAACAAACCGTTTCTAGCGCGGCGCGAACAGAAGCAGCGACCCGTCCACCACGTTGATGAGCGCGTTCAGGTTGTCCTCCCCGCCTGCCGCGTCCATCTGGAACACGATGACCGCACCCGATTCGGGGTTCATAACGCTGAACAACGCGCCGATCATCGGTCCCGCGTCAGACTCATAGCTGTAATCGAGGCGCAGCGCGGGCAGGCCGCCCAGCGTGGCTTCGGTCACATCTCCGGCTTCGACGGCGAGGATGGACAGCGCCGCATCCAGCGCCGCCTGCGGATCGGTGTCGGCGTAGGCCGTCGCGGTGATCGAGTACGTCTGACCGTCTTGCTCGAAGCTCGCCATATCGCTGGTCGTGCCGTCATCATTGTTGAACGTGACCGTGTCGCCCCACGAAAACGGGTAAACGAAATGCACGCCCGCATTGATGTCGGTATAGCCGCGCATGCTGCCATCCACGCCGTCGTTGTTGATGGTCAGGTCAACCTGCTTGTACAGGTTGTTGCCCGCCAAATCCTTGATGCTCAAGCCGACGGAGTAATTGCCAGTGGTGGCTGGCTGATAGGTCAGGGTGAAGGGTGTCACGCCAAAGGTGAGGGGCGCGCTATCCATCGGGACAGATTTCACTTCGCCTTCGGGCGTGAGGGTAATCATATCCACGATGAACTGCTCGCCCAGTTGCGGACGGGCTTCATACGGCGCGCCGTTTTCCGCCACCGCCAGCATTCCCCGGTATTCGTAGGTGCCGCTGTCGAAGATTAGCACGGCCGTCTGGTTGCCCTGTGCGGTCACATACGTGCCGAACACGCGCCCTTCGCCGCTGCTCCCACCGCTGGATTGCAGCAGCCCTAACACGGTATTCGTGCCATCGCTGATGTACGGGAATTCCACACCCCATTTGAAGGTGCTGGGCGTGAGTTCGTTGGGGTACTCGATCACGGTTTCGCCCGTCGGCAGCACCGACGTGTAGGCGATCGGCGCGGTATCCACCACGATTCGCGTGCCGTCCTCCTGCACATAGAACACGTTGTAGACCATATCCACCACGCCTTTACCCGCCGCATCAAAGCTGATGATCGGGGTATCGAGCGTGCTGCCGTTCTCGCCCAGCGTGAACACGCTGGTGATGTCCAGTTGCAGGGCGCTGCCGTCCAGCGTGTTGACGACGGTGCTGTAGAAGCCGTTCAGATAGTCCTGCCAGAAGGCCATCGGCGCGGGTGCAGACACCGGATAAGCCTCGCCATAAGCGGCGAACACCTGCGGCGTGGCGGGCAGATAAATGGCCAGACCGTTCGAGCCGGGCAGTTTGCTATCCGCCAGCGAATAGGCCACCGCACCGTCATAGGCCGCCAGCACTTCCTGCGCGGCGTTATAGGCATCCTCGGTGATGGTGGTCTGTACGCTGAACCACTTCATGAAATCTTTCAGGTCAATATACGAGTAGTATTCGCCGCCATCGGCCAGCGACACCGCAAACGACTGGCTGTTGTTGCGTGCCGTCCCCAGTGCGGAGATCAGGTCAACCGGATTAGCGCCCACCACCGCTGCGAAGTTTTGCAGCGACTCTACCAGCGTGGGCAGCCCCGCCGTCTGCACCAAGCCGAGGTCTACTTTGGTGCGTGCCCCTTCGCCCGCGTAGTAGGCCATGTAGTTATCCACGAAGTTCGCGCCCACCTGAAAGGCATCCCAGTCCGGGTTTTCCTTCATGGCGGTGATGCTCTTGGCGTATTCCCAACCGTTGCTGGGGATCACTTCCTGCGAGAACAGCACATAATCGGCATGTGGTTCCAGCATGACCGCCACATCGGTCACGCCCATCAAGCAGGCATCGAAGCCCACAATATCGAACTTGGCGATGCCCAACTGTTCCTGCGCCGCGCTCAGTGCCGCGTCAATTTCCGGCAGTTCGAGCATGGACGGTTCGCCCGATCCTTCATCCGGGCCGATGCCGCGCCAGCCGCCGCCGTGACTGCCGATCACGATCATGTAGTGGTTGGCGGGGAAGTTTGTCGCGCCCCATACGATGAAATCGGTCAGCGATTGCGGATCGCCCATGTCCACTTCGCCCAGATCCTCAACGGGGGTCTGGTCGAAGGTCACGCCGACGTTGTTGTTCTCGTAGATGCTATTGACGGTGGCATCATCCATCGCCTCAATCTGCGGCGCAACATTGGTATAGCCCTGCTGCGTGAAGTAGTCCACCAGCGCGGCCCGCTTGCCCGCGATATCGGGCGTAGGCTGCGCCGGAACTTGCTCGATGTAGAACCGCTGTGTTCCCGTCCAGTCGCCAAAGCGCGTTTCGTGGCCTTCGGCGCGGTCAAATTCGGTAACGATGTTCACACCGTCCCCACTGCCGGCGCTCTGCATCTCGTAATAATCATTGAAGGCCGCGCCTTCGAGGTTATTATCCACCGCTGTGTAGTGCAGGATCGTCCAATTGGCGGTGTCCTGCGCTTGCGCGATGCTAAATGTCCCCAACAAAAGCACCACTACCCATGCCCATCGTTTCACGGAAGTCTCCTTTGCATAGTTTTGGAACGAGGCAACCCCCTCATTACCTAAAATGAAGTGTAATAGAGAAAACAAAATTCTGGCAATGAGGAGTAGACGATAAAAGAGGTGTTAACCGCAGGCGCGTTCACCAGTGAAGGCCGCAGGTGTCCACACCAGCGGGAAGTTGCCCGGCGGCACATCCAGCAGCGACCATGCGGCGGTATGCACATCCGCTAAACCGAGGCCATACTCGGTGCGGAAGGCCAGCCAGCCGCCATCGG
>CAIVEA010000335.1 GCA_903904765.1 uncultured Chloroflexota bacterium | reverse complement strand
GGCCTACGGTGGATGATATGACTCGGCAGTCGGTGGCGGCTGCTGTAGACCGGGGGCTGACGTTTCACCCACATCTACTGGAACAGATCGCGGCACGTTTTGCGAATTTCCGCGCTCAGATGAGTGAAAATAATCGTCGGCAAGCGTATCTGCCAGACAAATCCATCATTGTCGAAAATCCGGTGGGAACTGCACCTTCGTTCATCGTGGAACATGGCGATAAAGTGGTGATGAGTCTTCCCGGCGTTCCCCGCGAAATGAAGTACCTTATGACTGAGAGTATGATTCCGTATCTACGTAAACGTTATCAACTGGGCATTATCAAAGCCAAGGTACTCAAAACGGCAGGGATTGGCGAGAGTTTGCTGGATGACACGATTGGCGACGAAATCTTGAATTTGAGCAATCCCTCGGTGGGGCTGGCGGCACATGCGGGGCAGGTGGATGTGCGCGTGACCGCGAAAGCGGAGAGCGAAGCAGAAGCAGATGCCATGATTAGTGTGGTCGAAAAACAAATCCGTGACCTCGTGGGTGAGTACGTTTTTGGTGAAGACAACGACCGTATTGAATCGGTGCTGATTGCGTTGATGATTAATATGAAAGCAACGGTTTCGGTCATAGAAACCGGGGTGGGCAACCCAGTCAGTCGGCGGTTGAACTCGGCGGCAGGAGCAGAGGGGGCTGTGGTTGGCGTTCAACAATTTGACCAACCGGATGATTTGCGCCGAAATATCGGGGCGACGGATGATTTGCCGATACGCGGACTGGCGGAGGCGGCGGCACGGTTCGCTGCGGAAAGCAAGTCGTCTAGCGCGGGGATTGCAGTGGTGTGCCGGCCTGAGATGGACGAAATTCATGCGGATAATGAAGGCGGTACGGCGATAGCAGTTTATGTGGGCGAAAAAGTACGCTCGCGGGTGTGGGGATTTGGCGGGCAATCGGAGTCTGCTCAGTCGTGGACAGGGACATGGGCGATGTCTATGCTGTGGCAAATGTTGCGCGAAATCCAACGGAATATATGATGATCGACTCTTTTGCCGACCTTTTGGTGAATACTGGATTGCTCCAGTTTGGTAGGTTTGAGCGGGATGGGCATCCAGCAGCGGTGCGCCTGAGCCTCGAACTAGCTACTGCTTATCCTGAGGTACTTCAAGCGATTGTGGCGACGGTACAAGGCGTGCTTTCGAATGCAGGATGTGAGCGTTTGCTGGTTCCGTCAAGTGGAATTGCGATGGGCGGCGCGTTGAGTTTCGTGACTGGAACACCCCTGATCTACAGTCGTGGGTGTGGCAATGAGGCGGTGTTCGATTTAGTTGGCGCTTACAACGCTGGACACCGTGCTACCCTGATCGCGCCAACTGATCTGGATATTACAGAGTCGCTTCTTCGCGCTGCCGCACGGGTTGGAATTGTGATTGCGGGCGTTGTGGTAGTGGTTGGTACGGGTGCGGCGCTGGCTCATCAAGGAGAGCGTGTGACGCTGTTCGAGCTAGATGTGCTGGTAGCGAATTTGCGTGATCGAGGGCGAATACCTGCACGGCAGGCACAACTCGCCCTCGACCAGATCAAGCGCGGCTGAGAAGAGTTATTCTTCGTCCAACCGCAGCAAAGCCATGAACGCTTCCTGCGGGACTTCGACCTGACCCACCATCTTCATGCGCTTCTTACCCTTCTTTTGCTTTTCGAGCAGTTTCTTTTTACGGCTAATGTCACCGCCGTAGCATTTGGCAAGCACGTCTTTGCGGACGGCACTGACGTTGGCGCGAGAGATGATGCGTTTGCCTGACGCTGCCTGAATGGGGATGGCGAAAAGCTGGCGTGGAATGAGTTCCTTGAGCTTGCTGACCAACCGCTGCCCTTTGTGATAGGCATCGTCACGGTGGACGATGAG
>CAIVEA010000334.1 GCA_903904765.1 uncultured Chloroflexota bacterium | reverse complement strand
GGTGGTGGCGGAAAGCGCCGCCACATAGCGTTCGTAGGTGACAGGAGCAGCCGCCACCGAGCATTCCTCGACGTTCTGGCGCGTCAGGTGGAAGGCATTCTCACCCGCGCCCGGATTGCAGAAGCATCCCGTCCGCAGCGAAATATGCGCCTGACTCGCCAGTGATTCCACGAGGCGCACATCGAACATTTCGCCGCGCTCGTCCAGCAGGTTGAAGGCAATCGTCCCGCCGCGCCCCTCGGTGGTCGTCGGGCCGTAAATCTGCACCAGCGGCGAACCGTTGGAATGGCGCAACGCCGTCATGCTATCCAGCAGAGAACCCGTCAGCGCCACCACACGGCTATGAATCGACTCCATCCCGCACTCCAGCAGATGGCGCAGGCCGATTTCCACCGCCGGAATGCTCAGGTAATTGACCGTCCCATCCTCGAAAGCGGCCTCATCTTCGGCGCGCACGAACATGGGCGCGAGGGTCGAAACGATCTCCACTGTCCCGCCCGCGAACCACGGACGGCGCAGTTTCTTCAGCTTATCACGGCGGACGATTAACGCGCCGATGCCCGTCGGGTAGCCGAACATCTTGTAGAACGAGAGCGTGGCAAAATCCGGCTTGCAGGCACGCAAATCGAAACTGTTGGTGGGCAAATAGGCCGCGCAATCCAGCAGCACATCCCAACCGCGTTCCCGTGCTTCCGCCACCCATGCCAGATCATGCTGAACGCCGCTGAAGTTGCTCTGCGCGGGATAGGCGAACAGGTTGTTGCCGCCGGGGATGGCCTGCGCCAGCATTTCGCGCAGCGCGACTGCGTCCATTCGCAGATCGGGCAGCGTAATCGGCACATAGTTCACGTTCGCGCCATGCAGCCGTGCGAACTCGCGGATGCCGTTGACCGAGTTGTGGTTGTCGAAGGTCAGCATATACTGACCACGATCCTCGAACGGGTAACTTTCGCCCACCAGCTTCAGCGCACCGCTGGCGTTGGAGGTGAAAATAATACGGTACTCGTCCGGGTCGGCATGGAAATACTCGTGGATGGTTTCGCGGGTTTTTTCGACCAGATGGGTCGCGGCTAATGAGGTGGGGTTGAAGGAGTGCGGGTTGCCATACACATCGGCAGCCAGCAGGCGGTGATGCTGCTCCACCTGCGAAGCCGCGTACAGCCCGCCGCCCGTATAATCCAGATAAACGTGCTTCAGGGCATCCAGTCGCCCGTACTGCGCCGCCCGCAGCACATCCAGATGGCGGGTGCGCTCATAGTCGGGATAGCGTCTACAGAAACCGGCTTCGTCCGCCGCGCCATCCCCCTCCTCATTCGCCAAGCATGCCGCCAACTTCTCGGCATACAGTCCGTCTATTGCCAGTGCCGGACTGTGACTACTCATAATGGTATTCCTGCTACCTTTCTTGTGTACAAACGTACCCATCCGGGTTGTTCCTGCTTCATCCAGTCCTGCCGCTGCCCCAAAGGGCGTTGGTCTTACAGCCTGTCCACAGGCCAGTTTTATGTCCCGTCCTAGCCAGTACCGAGGACAGCGCGAGTTACCTTACGGACTGCTCGCGCTCAGTCGTAACGCTTCGTTCAGAATGTTAATCGCCGCGTTCAGATCGCGGTCAAGCGTGAAGCCGCAGATAGCGCACAGGAATGTGCGCTCGGACAAAGACAAATCGGCTTTGATGTGCCCACAGCACGAACACGTCTTGCTCGACGGGTAGAAGCGTCCGACGGTCTGCACCTTGCCACCCCGCGCTGCCACTTTGGATGACAGGAATCGGCTGAATGTGCCGAATGCCGCATCCCCCAACGCCTGCGCCAGCGCATGATTACGCATCATGCCTTTCACATGCAAACTCTCTACACCGATGAACCCATACTGCTCCGCCAGTGCCGTCGTCGCCTTGTGCAGGTGGTTCTCGCGGATGCAGGCGATGCGATAGTGCAACCGTGCCAGCTTGCGCCGCGTTTTCTCTCGGTTGTTGCTCCCCATCTGCTTGCGGCTCAGGCTCCGGCTCAATCGCTTGATCTTGTGCAGCAGGTGGCGTAGTGGCTTTTGGTTCTCAAGCGCACTGCCATCGCTCATCGTCGCCAACCGATTGATGCCCAAATCAATCCCGATCTGCCCCTCGCGTGGAAGTTGTGGCGCGTCAGGCATTTCCACCTGAATGCTGACAAACCACCAGTCAGCGGTACGGGTGATATGCCCCGACAGGATTTTGCCCGCAAAGCGCAGCGCCTCCGCCATGTTGACCAGACCGAGTTTCGGCACTTTCAGCCAATGCCCTGACACATCGAACTTGTCGTTCGCCAGATAGAACCCGTCCCGACTGTGTTTTTTCGCCTTGAACTTCGGGAACCCGCTTTTCCGCCCCGCCTTCCGCCCTGCGAAGAAATTTTGAACGCCGCCGCCAAGTCCATGAACGCGCCTTCGATCACGCACTTAGTCACCTCGTACACCCAAGGAAACTGCTCACCTTTGATGGCGTTAAACTCCTTCTTGAGCGCCAATGCCGACGGCTTCTCTCCAGCCTCTAGCTGCCGCTTCCACTCCGACAGTCCCCAGTTGTAGACAAAGCGGCGTGTTCCCACAGCACGGGTGAAATACTGCGCTTGCTCAGCGGTTGGGTTCAACCGTATTCGGTGACTGCGGATCATGCGCCAACGCTTTCTTTAACGCTTTGCGGCTGAACCGTGAATGCTTTTTGCGAACTCGCCGACTGAACATGTGCTCATTATGAGCATATTTAAGCATACTTGGAAGTATTCAGTCAACCTAGCTCAATCTCCAATAAACGATTTATAGCCCGAAACCTCACCCCACTTATCCCCTCAGCCATTGCGATAGAGAGGGGAAGCTAAGCGAAGCGCAGCGAGGTGAGGATGGATATTTACAGCCCGAACGAGCGCAGATGATTGCGGTTGCGCTGGGCGCTGTCCTTCGGCGTACCCATGCCGGGCAGAACGTCCTGCTCCACCACAATCCACCCGCTGTAACCGATCTGGTTGAGCGCATCACGCACCGCCGGGAAATTCACGCTGCCCTTGCCCAGCTCGCAGAACACGCCATGCCCAACCGAGGTCAGGCCGTCCCAATCGTTCTCGCGGGACTGCTTCGCCACCTCTGGCTGATGATCTTTGAAATGCACATGCCAGATGCGATCTTTGAACTGATGCACGCCGCTGACGGCATCTCCACCCGCGAACGTCCAGTGTCCGGTATCGAAGCACAGGCCGAGGATTTTGGGGTCGGTCATCTCCATCAGGCGCTTGGTTTCGGCAGGGGTTTCCACATACGTGCCGATGTGGTGATGGAACACGGTACGCAGGCCGGCTTCATCCATCACGCGGCGGGCGACCATGTTCGCGCCCTTCGCCAGCACGTCCCACTGTGCTTCGGTCAGCCCCATTTCGGGGGTGATGCGTCCGGCATATTTGGAGCGTACCGGATGAGCATACGGGTCGTTGCCCAGCACCACTTTACAATCGCTGCCGCCCACCGCTGCCAGCAGCTTGGCCGCCCGCACCGCGTCGGCGGCGCTTTGCTCGTGTTTGCTGGCATCGTGCAGGAACACGCTCACCCACGAGCCGAGCATGCTCAGGTTGCGTGCTTGCAGCTCGGGAATCAACTTTTGCGGGTCGGTGGGCATGAAGCCCCAATCGCCTAGTTCCGTCCCCACATAGCCCGTCGCGGCGATTTCGTCCAGCACGCGCAAATAATCGTAGCGTTCGCCTTCGACGTTCTCAATCACGCCCCACGAACAGGGGGCATTCGCAATTTTCAGCATTCAAATCTCTCCTCAGGTTATTAGTAGGCTACTTTGACCCAGCGTTCTTCTTCCCACGAGCGAATCACCGCGTTCTCGACCACCGCCACCTCGTAGGCCTGCTTCAAACCCGGTTCGCCCTGCTTCCCGGTGGCGATCCCCGTCAGGAAGTTGTGCATCTCGATCACTTTGAGATCATCATAGCCGATGTTCAGCCCCCACGCCGGATTGAACCGCGCATGGAAGGGATGTGCCGGGCCACTGAGCAAGCGCAGATAGCCATCCTGCGCGGGATTGGAATCGTTGCGGCGCTGGTACTGGAGGACGTTCATCTCCTCCATATTCCATTTAAGCGCCCCTTTCGTGCCATGCACCTCGAACGACATATCGCACTTCGCGCCGTTGATGACGCGGCAGGCTTCCAGCAATCCCTGTGCGCCGTTCTCAAAGCGGGTGATGGCGCTGACATAATCCTCGTTCGTGACTGCGCCTTTCGCCTCGTTCCCGCTGGCGACATCGTAGTGCGTCCCCACGCCGGGGGTGGGAATCGGGCGCTCTTTGATGAAAATCTCGCGGCTGGCGACCAGCTTTTGCACCGGCCCCGCCAGCATGTGCGCCATATCAATCACATGCGACATCAGGTCGCCCAGCGTCCCCAAGCCGTGTTCCGCCTCGAAACGCCACGACAGAAAGCCGTTCGGGTTGCCCGCATAGCCGTTCAGAAAGCGCCCGTGATAATGCGTGAGCGTCCCCAACTCACCGGACTCAATCAACTGCTTGGCGTACTGTACCAGCGGTGCCCAGCGGTAGTTGTAGCCCACGCCCGTGATGACACCCGCCGCCTGTGCCGCTTGAAAACCAGCAATCGTCTGGTTGGGGTCTCTGCCAACTGGCTTCTCGCACAAAATATGCTTGCCCGCCGCCGCCGCCGCACGGATTATCTCCAGATGCAAACCGTTAGGCGCGGTAATGTTGACGGCCTGCACGGCGGGATGCTGGATCACATCCAACCAGTTGGTGGTGGACTGCTC
>CAIVEA010000333.1 GCA_903904765.1 uncultured Chloroflexota bacterium | reverse complement strand
GTGGTGGGCACGGAGCAGAAATTCCAGCGTCATCGGCTGCGGGAATTTGGGTGCGCCGCCGAAACCGCCGTGCTGTCCGTCGAAGTTGTGACCGATGCGCTGGCAGGCGGTGTCCAGCAGGTCGGCGTTGAGCGCGGATGCTTCGCCGCCGATGCCGAGGATGTCACGGTTGAGAGCTTCGGTCAGGTTGCCCGCCGCCGCTTCCGCCTGTTCGCGGCGGTTGCGATAGGCATCCTGCACGCCGACCAGCACTTGCCGGAAGGCTGGCATCCCCGGACGAGGTTCACGCGGGAAGTACGTGCCGCCGTAGAAGGGGCGGCCATCCGGCAGCAGAAACACGGTCATCGGCCAGCCGCCGTGTCCGGTGAGCGCGATGACCGACTGCATATATAGATCGTCCACATCGGGGCGTTCTTCGCGGTCTACTTTGATGTTGATGAACAGATCATTCATGATCTGCGCGGTGGGCAGATGCTCGAAGCTCTCGTGCGCCATCACATGACACCAGTGACAGGCGCTATAGCCGATACTCAAGCAGATCGGCTTGTCCTCGGCGCGGGCGCGGGCGAAGGCTTCATCGCCCCACGCATACCAGTCCACCGGATTCTCGGCATGCTGGCGCAGGTAGGGGCTAGTTTCGTGTTGGAGGCGGTTCATGGGTGCGTGTCCTTAGCGATAGAGCGCAGGCGGATAGACGGGGTGCAAGGGTTGGACAGTGGTAGACGGCGAACGGACGGGGCGCGGCCTCACTCGATGGTTTGCAGGTCGGCCTGCCACGCGGCGGTTAGCCAGTCGAGGAGCAGATTTTTGACCTCCGGCGTGAGGCGGGCGGCGGACTCGAAGCCGTGTACCGAGAAGGCGTAGAAGGTGGCGAACTGGCGGCGGAAGGCGCAGATCATGTAATCCCGCGACCAGCGGTATTCGCCCCACAGAAAGGCCACGCCGTCTTTTTCGCGGCGCAGATGATCGAGCCAGTGACCGCGATCTAACGCGCTCAGGCCGTCCATGCGGAAATGCAGCGTTTGCATTGCGCCGAAGGTGTACGAGAACTGGAGCAAACGCGACTCGACATCCTGTTCAACGAGGATGGCCGCCATGCCGTCCGAAGATTGCAGCGTGGCGAGGCCGCCATTCGAGCGCCCGATGTACGCCCGCGTTTTGCAGGTGGTCATCAAGGGGACGTTGGGGTAACGCGCAACTAGTTCGGACACTAAATCCACGCGACCCTGATAGTGCTGCTGCAAGAGAATCGGGGCTTCCAGCGCGGGCTGTGCGCCTGTGTGCCGCGAGGCGAGGGTGATGTCGTTGTGGGCAGAAGTCATGTCACACGGCCAGTCGCTTCAAATCAGAGCGTTGAAGTGTAGCTTACATCAGCGCGGGGTGCGGCGCAAATGTGTGTTTGATGTGGATTATATGCCGCGCTCATGCGTTTCTTATGCGGGGCGCGTATCGTGTAGCCAACATCAAATGGGGTGGGGCGCTTTCGTGTCATGAGGCGCTCAGCGAAGGATGGGACAGTGCAACCACAAAATGACAAGGATAAGCAACCAAATAATAACCGTCCGCAGTTTCGTGTTCCACGCTGGGTGTGGCCGATTCTGTGGATCGCGCTGCTCGGCTGGACGCTGCTGCGCTTGCAGGGCGGTATGGGCTTCGGCGGCACATCAACCGTAGAAGTGCCGTATTCGTTCTTCCGGCAGCAACTGGTGGCCGATAATGTTTCGACGGTCACGTTCACCGAGACAACGGTACAGGGTGCGTTCAAGCAGATGGTGGATTACCCTGCGGATAGTACGGCGCTGCTGGAGCAGGGCGGCACGTCCGTGAAGGTGCAGCGCTTCAGCGCCACGTTGCTGCCCATCAGCGATGATGAGCTATCTGCGCTGCTGGCTGAGCATAATGTCACAGTGACGGCGCAATTCGCGGATACCTCGCCGATCCTGCTGTTCGTGCTGAACTTCGGCCCGATTTTGCTGCTGCTGGGCTTCTTCGTGTGGTCGGCGCGGCGCACACAGGGGCAGATGGGCGGCGTGTTCGGCTTCGGCAAGACGCAAGCGCGGGAATACAACGTGGAACGGCCTAAAGTGCTGTTCGCTGACGTGGCAGGACAGGACGCAGCCAAGACCGAACTGGTCGAAATTGTGGATTTCCTGAAAGAGCCGGATAAGTATATCGCACTCGGCGCACGTATTCCGCGTGGTGTGCTGCTGGTGGGACCGCCCGGAACGGGCAAGACGCTGATGGCGCGGGCGGTGGCTGGCGAGGCGAGTGTGGCTTTCTTCAGCATTTCCGCCTCCGAGTTCGTGGAAATGTTCGTGGGCGTGGGCGCGAGCCGCGTGCGCGATCTGTTCCGGCGGGCGAAAGAGGCCGCCCCCAGCATCGTCTTTATTGACGAAATTGACGCGGTAGGCCGTCAGCGCGGAACAGGGCTGGGCGGCGGAAATGATGAGCGCGAACAAACGCTGAACCAGATGCTTTCGGAGATGGACGGCTTCGATCAGACCGAGAGCGTGATCGTGATGGCCGCTACCAACCGCCCCGATGTGCTTGATCCGGCGCTGCTGCGCCCCGGACGTTTTGACCGTCAGGTGACG
>CAIVEA010000332.1 GCA_903904765.1 uncultured Chloroflexota bacterium | reverse complement strand
GCATCGCCAACACCGGCCTGAAATAACAGATCACAGCGGGGCAGACTTCAGCCTGCCCCGCTGCTCATCCCTGCCCCTGCTGTCCAGAAGCATCCACCCATTCACCACCGATTCGCCAGCGCCACTTGCTAGTGACGATTCTGGATTTTCGCGTACACTCAAAGGACTCGAAAAATGGACGAAAGCGAGGACAGAATGGATGCAGAAACACCCCAAGAGAATGAGAAACTCAAAATCTTCATTGCGCTGTTGATCGCCACCACCAGTATTGTCAGCGCCATCGTCGCGTGGCGCGGTTCGGTGGCGGCGGACGCGGCGGGGGATGCCGATACCGCTGGTCTGCGGGCAGCGATTCATCTGAACGAAGTACGGGCGCTGGCGGCGGTAAGCAGTTACGGCGATTACAGCGCGTATACCCGCTATTACCGTGAACGCCAGATCACAGCGGCGCTGGAGGAGGATTTGATCGCCTTACCGGAAGATGCGACCGATGAGATTATCGCGCTAGGCAAAGAACTGGCGCAATCCACCGACGCGGCGACTGTCATCCAGCAGACGTTCCCTAACCAGTTCCTGAACCGCGATGGCAGCTATGCGCTGGAATGGCAACAGGGGCAAATTTTCGCGGATGCGGCGCGGGTGAATGATCTCGATCCGGTCACGAACTTTGCAGAGGCCGATCAGTACCGGACGAAGGGCGAACACCTGCTGGTGGCGTTCTCGGCGCTGGCGGTGGCGCTGGTGCTGCTCACGCTCATCGAAGTGGCCGGGGAGCGCCTGAAACGGCTGTTGCTGGTCGGAGGGTCGCTGCTGCTGGTCGTCAGCGTCATCGGCACGATTTTGATCGAGACGGGACGGTTGTCATGACTCAAGAACGCTTCAAGAATCTAATCCTCGTGTTGATCGCGGTGGTGTCGGTGATGACGGCAGGCGTGGCCTTCCTGCAATCCGATGCCAGCAACCGCGATGACCACAGCGGACGCGACGCAAATAGTCTGGCGGTGGAGATGCTGGGGCAAAATGTGAACGGCAACAGCCGCAGCTATTATGACTACAACGAAGCCTATCAGACGTGGAATCAACTGGATGTGCAGGCGATTGCCGCTGAGCAAAACGGAGATGATGCCGCCGCCGCCCGCTACCGCCGCGCCGCCGAGCAAATCCGCACCCTTAGCCCGCTGCTGCAAGCACCATATTTCGATGAAGCGACGGGCGAGGTGGATTTCGCCCGCTACGAAGTGGATACCTACCGCGCTCAAGTCACCCGTCTGGGCGAAGAATACACCGCCGCTGCTGGCGTGAAAGATGCGTGGGACTCCAAAGCGAACACCTATGTAGTTCATTTGACCATCCTCGCCGTTTCGCTATTCCTGCTCGGTCTGGCCGCCGCCATTGAGCATGTGGGTTCACAGGCCATCTTCACCATCGTGGGCAGCGTTCTGGCGGTGGTGGCGGTGGTGTGGGCGGTGGCTGTGTATGCCCAACCCGTGTTTGACCTGCGAACGCAACCTGCCGCCATCGAAGCCTACACACGCGGCGCTGGCCTCGCTTACGAGAACAAAGATGAGGAAGCATTAGCCGCCTTCGATGAGGCGCTGAAGGTATACCCGGACTATGCGGCGGTTTATGTGGCGCGGGGTGGCGCGAACCTGCGCTTGAGCAACTTCGAGGCCGCCGTCGCGGATTTCGAGCAGGCGCGGGCGCAGGGCGCAGAAACGCCCTCCATGCTGGGCGATCTCGCCATCGCGCATTTCTATCTGGGGCAGTTCGATCAGGCTATTGCGCTCCAGCAGAGCGTGGTGCAAAACAGCCCGGATGAGTTGTGGGTGCAGTTCGATTTAGGTGCGACGCAACTCATCAGCGGGCAAATCGAGGCCGCCCGCGCCACCTACGAAGGTGCGATGCAGGCTGCCATCGGGCAGGTCGAAGCGGCGCAGCAGGCCGGCACAACACCTTCGTCGGGGTTGTGGTATGGCCTGAATTTCGGCGTGATCGGGCTGGAAGAGATTTACAACCTGATCGCCAGCGGGGAAGGCACGCCCGATCCGGCGCTCATCCCCGAACCAGCGGCAGTGAGTGATACGGCTCTCGCGCTCATCCAGCAGATCAAAGAGCTAACGGTGGGGCTGGAATATCAGGGTAAAGCGCCGACGGACAGCCTGAGCGCGACCATCAGCAATTTCGTCTTTGGCGTACCCGTGTATGCCGATGATGGCACGGTCAGCTTCGATGTGGGCGACACCTTCAGCAGCGGCGTTTCCGAAATGAGCTTGTT
This sequence comes from uncultured Chloroflexota bacterium, assembly GCA_903904765.1. The sequence goes on along the minus strand of CAIVEA010000332.1, from coordinate 2,939 downwards.
GTTCGACTATGAGGGCCTGCGCGACGGGCAGATGGTGGTCGTCAAGGTGTACATTGACGGGCAGGAAGACCCCTCGTGGCGCATCGTGCGCGATTGGGACGGCGGTGCATCGGGCAGTGAGTACGAAATCCCGCTGGCGATCTCCTACACGAACGCCTTCATCCTCACCTCTGCTACTTACACGGTGGAACTGTATGTGGATGGACATCTAGCGAACACCGGAACGTTCGTCGTGGAGGAATAGAGACAAAACAAATCCCCTCTCCAACGCAGGTTTGCGCCGATTGGGGAGGGGATTTTGAATGTGATCGAATGCCTTTAGCTTGCGCGAACGAATTCCAGCGCGTTTTCTTCCACCCAGCCCACAATTGGCGTGTTGGGAACCTGCACACGCCACCAGTTTTGTGTGCCATCGCTGCGCCGCGCTTCCGAAATCCACAGATTGCGACCTGCGTACAGAGTCGCCATCACCCCGGCATTGGAGGCGGGCGCAGAGCGCACCCACACGAACGGCAACTGCGCCCGCACGCGCACCACATCACCCGGCTTCCATGTGTCAGTGTTCACCGTGCTGGTGGGCTGGCTAACCGATTCGAGCGCGTTCTGTTCCACCCAGCCACTCTGGGCGCTGATGACATCGCGCACCTGCCACCAGAATTGCGCTCCGTCGCTACTGGCAGCGGCTTGCACCGTGAACAATCGCCGGGGGAAATACGTCCCGATGATCGTGCCGGCAGAACTGGCATTGGCACGCAGCCACACGAAAGCCACGTTGGACTTCACGCGCACCTGACTGCCCACCACCCAGTTGGCGGCCTGCGGCGGCGCAGGGGTGGCGGTGGGGGGGACGGGCGTAAGTGTGGGCGGCACAGTGACCGTCGGCGGGATGGTGGCGGTGGGCGGCACATACAGTTGGAGCGACTTGATTTCCACCCAGCCCTGAATGCGCCCATCGGACACAAAACCCCACCACTGGCTGTTGTTCGGCTCAAAAATCATACCGTTCGTGCCGCCGGGGATGAGCGCCGTCAGCTTCACGCCCCCTATCTGCGACCCGACAATCGAGGCGCTGGCGGTGGGCGCTTGGCGCAGCCAGACGAACGGCACATTGGGCGAGAGGACGAACGTCCCCGTCCAGAGCGAGTAGGGCGGCGTGGCGGCATCTTCGGCGGTGGGCGCGGCAGAAACCCACGTCAACCCGGCGATCACAATCAGAAACAGCACAGCCAGATGTCGTTTCATAACTCCCTACTCCCTCTTTCACAGACCCAACCGGGCAATTGATGATTGATTTGCATTCGATTGTACGCGCAATCCGGTATTTTAGCGCGTACTCCACGCATCTTCGGCGATTCCGACCTGCTTATTCTCCCAGCGTGCCAGCGTGAACAGAAAATCCGAGAGGCGGTTGAGATAGTGCAGGGCGGGTTCGCCCACCGCTTCGTATTCTTTGAGCATGACCACGATTCGTTCGGCGCGGCGGCAGACGGTGCGCCCGATGTGGATTTGCGCGGCGGCGAGCGACCCTCCCGGCAGAATGAAGTTCGTCAACGGCGGCAGATCGGCATTGAGCGTATCAATCGCGTCTTCCAGTCCGCGCACGGTGGCCTCATCCATCCGTACCACCCAGTTGCTCTCCGCATCCAGCGGAGTGGCGAGGTCTGCACCGAGGTGGAACAGTTGCCGCTGAATCTGACCGAGGTAGTCATCGGTGGTGGGATGCGGCTTGAAGGCTCGCGCCAGCCCCAGCACCGAGTTCAGCTCGTCCACCGTACCATAGGATTCAACACGCAAATGAGATTTGAGGACGCGCCCGCCCGAAAACAGGCTGGTCGTGCCATCGTCGCCAGTTCTGGTATAAATTTTCATGCTTCTAATCCATCATCATCCATACATTACGTGGGGAAAATACCCGCGAGTTTTGACATGCTGGTTCCAAAACGCTATACTACATACACATCACAGGATGAAATTCGGCTTCATGCCGTGTGATTCAGCAATGAATCCTATATCCTATGATGTCATTTTATGAAACGTCATCGAGCGCAGGCAAGCCACTGAGAATCAGCGGCTTTTTTTGTGTGTAATACACACCTGTTTTGTTCACACGATGATCGTCTACATCATGAATTAAATGGCAAATAGGCCAGATAAAATCGAGATAGCGATCCTCACGCTTCTCATAGGCTCGTTGGAGCGCCCACATCACGTAATCTGCCGCTTGTAAACAGGGTTGCTGTTGTGAGGGGACATGAAGAATATTCATTAATGGATTGCTTTGAATACCCCATTGTTTTTCAAATCGCTTACGTGCTTCCTCCAAAGCAGATCGCAATGCACGGGTACGATCTTTTGTGCCGCGTGTTGCAAACGTGATCGTATATTCATCCTCTTTATGCAATCTGTCTTTGAACAGGCGCTTTACAAGCTGATCATATTGCTCATTCGGGTGATACCATTTATGGACGTAGGTTTGAACCTCGCGCAAGATTCCTTGTTTTTTATCACGCACTACTGCAAAAAAACGTAGCCCGCTTTGACGCATAAGCTCGGAAAATACTTCGCGGCGAACTTCGGGAATATCATCTTTCGCATGAAACATGATCGCTGTTTTGCGTTGTTCGGGTTGCATAGAGGGGATTTTGCGGAAATAAGGGTCTTTCAAAAGTTGTAGGCGTAGGTTTTCTAGCGCAGCGGAAAGCATTTGAGGGTTTGATACTTCAAGCATTCCAAGCATAAAGTATCGTGAACACCCTTCCTCTCCAATGATAATTTTCCCCTTGGCATTAAACAGTGTGGGATCGCCCGCTTCATCCACAAAGTAATAACAGGTAGGATGAGGTTGTGGAGTTTCTTCGGGAATAATTGTATTCATGCTTCTAACCCGTCACAAAACAGTGGGACTGATTGTGACAGGCTCACCCCAAAAGACCAGACTC
>CAIVEA010000331.1 GCA_903904765.1 uncultured Chloroflexota bacterium | reverse complement strand
GCTCGATCAGCGCACCCGCCACCGCATCCGGCAGCGACATCACCCGCGACGGCCCCATGCCCACCGAACGCGACCCGCCGATGCCCTGAAGCTGATCCACGATCAATTTCAGCATTTCCATGCGGTTTTGCGGCGCAGTCGTCCGCAGTTGCAGCGAGATCATGCGCCCCAGCCCTTCGGCATCGGCCTGCAAATCGCTGCCAGCCTTGCCAACGGTGATGAACACCTCGAACGGGTTGGCGTACTCGTCGCTGTTCATGGTGATATAGGCTGTGCCAAACGGAGTCTTGCGGCTGACCGTCACTCCCGACAGGCGCTTGGGGCGCGGGTAAACGTGGTGCGGCGTAGCGACCTGCTCCACCTTCTCGGCAGGCGCGGGCGCGGGTTTAGCTTCCGGCTTGGCCTTTTCGCCCTCAGCGCGTTCGTCACCCTTCAGCATCAGCACCTGTTCGTCGCGGCTGCCGTCACGGTAGATCGTGCCACCCTTGCAGCCCAACTCGTACATATACTTGTACAGATCGCTCACCTGCTCCACCGTGTAGTGGTTGGGAACGTTACAGGTCTTGCTGATGCTGCTATCTACCCAGCGTTGAATCGCGCCCTGCACTTTCACATGCTCATCCGGCGACAAATCCATCGCGGTCACAAAGTAGTCCGGCAGGTCTTTCACACCGGGATTCTGATCGCGCCATTCTTTGACCAGCGGCACTTGTTCCTCGTGCAGCCCCAGACGGCTCTTGCGGTAGTACACCCACGAAAAGAACGGTTCAATGCCCGTAGACGTGTTGACCATCGTCCCGGTTGTGCCGGTGGGCGCTTGCGTGGTCAGCGTCACGTTGCGAATGCCGTTTTTACGCACCTTGTCCTGAATATCCTGCGGCATGGACTGCATGAATCCGCTTTGCAGGAACTTCTCGGCCTCAAAGTTCGGGAACGCGCCTTTTTCCTGCGCCAGTTCAATCGAGGTTTCGTAGATCGAACGGGCAAGGAAGCTGTACAGCTTGTCAATGAAGGCCACCGACTCATCGCTGCCATAGCGAATGCCGAGGCGGATCATCAGTTCCGCCAGCCCCATGTTGTTCAGCCCCACGCGGCGTTCGCCGGTCTGCTGCTTGTGATTCTCGTCAAAGAAGTACGGCGTGCTGTCAATCACATTGTCGAGGAAACGGGTGGCATAGCGCGCAGCCCGATCCAGATCGTCCCACGCCACATCCTGCTTGTCGGCATCGTAGAACTTGGCGAGGTTGAGCGCCCCCAAGTTGCACACGCCGAAGGCCGGCAAACCCTGTTCGCCGCACGGGTTGGTGCAGATGATGGGCGCGTAGTACCAGCTATTCGACATCTTGTTATAGCGTTCGCGGAAGAACACGCCCGGTTCGGCGCTGGCCCATGCGCTCTCGATGATCGCATCCCACACCGCCCGCGCCTTCACGGTGCGATAGGTGATCGCCTTGTGACCGTCCGCAACCCACTTGTCGAGGTCGCCGTCCCACTGCTCATCATAAACCGGGTCGCTGGTATCCGGGAACATCAGCGGCCAGTCGCCATCGGCCTTGACCTGTTCCATCAGCTTGTCGCTCACACCCACGCTGATGTTGGCGTTGGTGATCTGCCCCGCCTTGCGCTTGCTGTTGATGAAGTCAAACACGTCAGGATGCCAGTCGTTGAGGATGAGCATAAGGGCCCCGCGCCTGGATCCACCCTGTTCGATCAGGCCGGTGACGAAGCTATACAGCGCACCCCACGACACCGAACCGCTGGAGCGCCCGTTCACGCCCTTCACATACGAATGGCGGGGGCGCAGGCTGCTGATGTTGATGCCCACGCCGCCGCCGCGAGACATGATCTCGGTCATCTGCCGCAGCGTCTCAATGATGCCGTTGCGCGAATCGCGGGGGGATGACACCACGTAACAGTTGTAATAAGTTAGTTTCTGGTCTGTACCAGCGGCGGTAAGAATGCGCCCCGCCGGGACGAACCTCCAATCATCCAGCAACCAGCGGAAACGTTCCGACCATGTTTTCCGCAGTTTGGCGTTCTTCTCAATCGCCGCGATGCCCGCCGCCACACGATCCATCATCTGCCCCGGATCGGTTTCCAGCGGTTTATCCACATTTTCCAGATCGCGCTCCACCGTTTCGCCATCCAGCAGTTGAATGGTGACTTTAGGCAAACGGATGGCCTTCACGGTGCCGATCTCACGCTGGCCGGTCTTGGAATCCACGACTACGATCACCGTATCGCCTACCGAAAGTGTCTTACGGGTCATATCTTTCTGTGCATAACGATCCAGAAAAATCTTGTAACCCAGATCATGCAAAACGTTGCGCTGCGGTGTTTTGGATTGAACCATAGAACGATTCCACCCTTTCGATGAAACAAATGTTCTTACCGGCACACACAAATAGAGAGACACATCTCCCACGAAAAAGAAGTGGGAGCATCCCCCGATAACAACATCAAATGTTCTAAAATGAGTCCTCTTATAGTGTGTACTGTATCATGGTGCATAGGGCTTTGTCCACTAAAAACCGGGCAGTGATTGGTTAGAAAATCGTTGTTCTGATGTTACGGATTTCCCACATTTTTCCACCTATCCCACATCAGCGGAAACCGCCGCCGTGTGTGAGGTCACTTATGAAACGCACCGTTTTAGATGCAGCCGTTGTGCTTCTCATCACCTTCTTATATGGCCTCAGCCTGTCGCCAGCCACCCCTTCATCCAGTCTGGTAGCCGATCTGGAAGCCGTCCGCCACCTGTGGACAGATGACGCGCTGCGCCCCACCGGACTGGAACAGGAACGGCTAGCAGGGGTCATCCTGCCCTTCCGCATCGGCCTGCAAATGGACGGGCATCTTCCCGCATGGAATCCGTTCATCAGCAACGGAGAACCGCTGTTCAACAATGCCTTTAACTACCTGTTTAACCCGTTTCACAGCCTGCCCCTATTGCTGGCGGGCGCAGTGGCGGGCAGCAAAGCCGCGCTGCTCATCGCCCTGCTGCTGGCCGGCGTGAACATGACGCTGCTGGCGCGTGCGCTGGGGATGAGCCGTTTCGGGGCGCTGTTGGCGGCGGGCTTGTGGCTGATGAGTGGTCAGATCGCGGGCAAATTCGCCGCCGGACATTTCCAGTTGGGCTTGAGCCTGTCATGGCCGCCGCTGGTGCTGGCCGCCCTGCTATGGACAACACGCACCCACAGCCGTGCCGCCCCCGTCGCCTTCGGCGCAGCCTTCGCGCTACTATTCTACGCTGGCAACATCACCTACACGCTGCACACCCTGATCGCAGTGGTGGCACTGGGCGCTCATGCGCTGTGGAAGCACCGCAGCGAACGCCGCCAGATGCTGGGGCGGCTGGCGCTGGCGGCAGCTTTTGCCTTCGGCCTGTCGGCGCTGCTGTTCATCCCGGTCTGGCAAACCCGCGCCTTCGTCAGCCACGAGTCGCAGCAGTTCACACCGGAAGGCGGACTGCAAGGCGCATATAGTCTGGCGCAGGCCGTTGCCAATCTCCTCACCCGCTGGTCAGACTGGTCGGCGCTGGAAAACGCCCCCTCGCTGATGAGCCGCGCCGTAGACTACGCCTACATCGGCCTGCCTACCGTGCTGCTGGCGCTAATCGCCATCGTGCTGCTCGTCATCCCGCGCTTCCGGCGGTGGGCATCGGCAGATCGGGCAGGCGAATGGGGCGTGCTGATCGCCCTCGCCTTGCTCATGCTGATCTGGGGCGCGGGGGACAATCCGGTTGTCGCATGGCTGTACCGCAGAATCCCCTTGCTGGCAGAGTTCCGCTTCGTCGGGCGGGCGCTGGCCTTCGCCGCGTTGGGCTGCATCCTGCTGGCGGCGCTCGTGCTGGATCGTCTGTGGCAAACCGCGCAGGCACACCCCGGCTGGCGGCGAGTCGCCTTCGGGCTGATCGTCGCATCCGGCTTGTGGCTGTACGCGCTGGCCTATAGCACCGCCACCACCTCCGAACGGCTGACACTGGTGGGGAACAACTTCTACCTATTGCAAGCCTTCGACCCGCTGCGCTGGCAAACGCTCCCGCAGGCCGTAGACGCGCTGTTCGTGCTGATCGGGATTGTCGGCACAGGAGCGTTCTTCAGCATCCGCCATGCCCCCTTGCTGCGGCACGGACTGGCGGCGCTGCTGCTGGCGCTGTGCCTGTGGATGCTGAACGATGTGCTGCACACCAACAGCGCCCTGTACACCTTCAAACCGGTCACGGACATACAGCCCGCCTTGTGGGATGCCCTGCATACATGGGACGAGTCACCATTCCCCGCCGTCAACCTACCCTTTTCGCCCCGCGCTTATGCCGCCACCAGCACGCACATTCGCAACTGGGGACTCAACGAAGGTTGGGAAGCGACGGCGCTGCCGGATACGATTTTTGCGCCCGAACGCGGCCTACCGGACATCCCCCGCTGGGCGCTTGTCCCCCTCTCCGCGCAGGACGATTGGGCGCAACAATTAGCGCGGGAGTTCGTCCGCAGTTATGGCTACACCATCCGCGACTGCCTGACCGCATCTGGCCTGAAGGGGGATGTGTGCAGCGCAGGTGATCTGCCCGCCATCGCCATCTATGAACTGCCGCAGGCGTTGCCCTATGCCTTCGTCGTGCCGCTGTCGCGCCTGCAAAGTGATCCGGCAGGGTTGACCGCCGCCGATGTTCGCGCCGTCCCCGTGCTGGAACACCATTTGGACAGCCTGACGCTTGATGTGCCAGCGCCGGACGGGGACGAACCGCTGGCGTTGATCGTGCAGGAGACGAACTTCCCCGGTTGGCAGGCCAGCCTAGACGATCAGCGCGTGTCTGTGCAGACCGCGCCAACAGGCTATCTTATAAATAACCATCTACAAGGTTTTGTGGCACTGCGCCTGCCGCCCGGAAGCCAGCACGTGCGGCTGTGGTTTGAAGCGCCGGGGCTGACAGCGGGGGTGGCACTGTTCGCGCTCACGCTCCTCGCCGCGTTGGGGTACGCCCTCACCCTAAATCCCTCTCCCTCAGGGCGAGGGACTTAAAAGTCAAATAACCCTCTTACTCCCCTTCGCCCTGAGGGAGAAGGGGCGGGGGTTGAGGGTTATCCTGCAAAAACCTACCCTTGAAAGGGGTTAGGGATGAGGGCCGTCGCCTACTTGCGCTTACGCAGGAAGGTCGGAATATCAATATCTTCCTCGTCATACACGCGGGTCGGCGGTTCCGGCGCGGGGGGAACGGGCGGCGGCGATTGGCGCGGCTGCGGAGGCGGCGCATAGCTCGCCTGCGATTCCGGCACGAAGCTGGGCGGCGCGGTGGGCGGTTGCTGCGGCGCTGCCGGACGTGCGGGTTGGCTGGGCTGCGGCGCAGGTGCGGCGGGACGGCTCACCTGAATCGGCTGGCGCTGCGGGAACTGCGCTTCCAGCTTACGGGCGGCACGGCTTTGTTCAAAGCCCGTCGCAATCACGGTGATACGGATTTCATCACCCATGTTCTCGTCAATCTGAGCGCCGAAGATCATATTGACTTCGGGGTGTGCGCTTTCCTTGATGATGGCGGCAGCTTCGTTCACTTCAAACAGGCTCAAGTTCGGGCCGCCCGTGATGTTGAACAGAATGCCGCGTGCGCCGTCAATCGTTACATCCAGCAGGCCGCTGCTGATGGCCGACTCGGCAGCTTTGCGGGCGCGGTCATCACCCGCAGAACGGCCTACCGCCATCAACGCAGCACCGCCCTCGCTCATGATCGTCCGCACGTCCGCGAAGTCCAGATTAATGAGCGCCGGAACGGTAATCAGTTCCGAGATGCCCTGAATACCTTGACGGAGTACATCGTCCGCCAGCGAGAACGCCTGCTGCAAGCTGGCGCGTTTATCGGCAATCTGAAGTAACCGATCATTCGGAATAACAATCAGTGTATCAACCTGACTTTTCAACGCCTCGATGCCCGACTCGGCAGACTGCATCCGGCGCGTACCTTCAAAACTGAATGGCTTGGTGACGACCCCAATGGTCAGCGCACCCAGTTCTTTGGCGATCTGCGCCACAACCGGCGACGCGCCCGTACCCGTGCCGCCGCCCATGCCGCAGGCGATGAACACCATATCCGCGCCGCGCAGCACTTCGTACAGCTCATCGGCGCTTTCTTCAGCCGCCTTACGACCAATTTCCGGGTTACCGCCCGCGCCCAAGCCGCGTGTCAGCTTGTCGCCAATGCGTACCCGAACCTTCGACTTGGACATCATCAACGCCTGATTATCGGTGTTGATGGAAATGAACTCTACGCCGCCAAGACCTTCGCTCACCATGCGGTTAACAGCATTACCACCGCCACCGCCCACACCGATCACCTTAATCTGGGCGAAATTCTCCCCCGGTGTCAACGCATCCATTCGACTCATCCTCCTAAAATGGCGGTTTCGCCTGATTAACGATCTATTGTACGCACTTCTGACGGTGCGGCAACTATTTCAGCACTCGAAAGGACAGAAGTCCCCTCGCCTATTCATCCCCATCGGGCAGCAGGCGCTTGAACAAACCGCCAATCACCTTGCCGATTTTCAACCCGGAACCCGCGCTGGATGAGCCGTTGCCGGCCCGCGCCGCCACCGGAGCCGATTCCATGCTCAACCCCATTCGCAACAGCCCCACACTGGTGCTATACGAGGGATTCCGTAGTGCGTCCGCCATGCCGGTCAGTTTTTCCGGGCGGGCGATTCGGACAGGGCAGCCCAATTCCTGCGAGGCTACCTCTTTCAAACCGGGCAATTGCGCGCAACCGCCCGTAATCACCGCGCCAGCCCGCAGCAGTTCGCCGTAGCCGGAGCGTTTGATTTCCTTCCGCACCATATCGAACATCTCGGACACGCGCATCTGAATCACATCCGCCAGTTCGTGCCGCGAAACCTGCGTGGGCATTCCTTCGCCAAACGGTTCGACGAGGAACAACTCCAGCGGATCAACCGCTTTTTGCAGCGCATGACCGTAATGCAGTTTGACGGCCTCCGCCACATCGAACGGGACGCGCATCCAGTGGGTGATGTCGTTGGTAATCAGGTCGCCGCCTACCGCGATGACCGCCGTGTGCCAGACCGTGCCTTCGATGAAAATTGCCAGATCGGTTGTGCCGCCGCCAATGTCAATCACCACCACGCCCATCTCGCGTTCCTGCTCGGTCAGCACCGCCTCGCCGGAAGCCAACGGGTTTAGGATGAAGCGGTCTACCGACACGCCCGCCGCCTGCACCGATTGTTCGAGGTTCGCCACGCTGGTTGAGGAAGCGGTGATGATGTGCGCTTCGACTTCGAGGCGAAAGCCGTGCATCCCTAACGGGCTGCGGACGCGCTCCTGTCCATCGAGGGAATAACTGCGGGGAACCACATGCAGCACTTCACGGTTATGCGGGATGGCAATCGCCCGCGCCTGATCCATCGCCTTATCCAGATCGTCCAGATTTACGCCGCGTGTTCCGGTGATGCCCACCGCGCCCCGGCTGTTCATGGAGGCGATATGGCTGCCCGCCACGCTCACATAAGCCCGGGCAATATCGAAACCGCTGCTTTTCTCAGCCTTATGCACAGCCGCCGAAATAGCCGCCGTGAGCTGACCCATATCATTCACAACGCCTTTTCGCATCCCGGCGCTCGGTTCGATGCCGATTCCCACCACGAAAATATCTTCCGGGCGAACCTCGGCAACCACAGCGCATATTTTGCGCGTTCCGACATCTAGGGCGACAGCCAAATCACGCATAGTTCTGGTACGTTAGCGCCTCAAAGCCGCATAAAATGGAGCATCCGGGTTAACCACATTGATTTCGCTGGGCTGTACGCCCCGTGAGATCAAATTGTTGACAATCGCATTATATATCCGAATTCGTTCGGGCATATTCGTTCCGGTTCCGAACCATGTCTGCCAGCCGCGCTGATCTTGATAGCCTAGCCCCTTGATCGGGTCATAGCGCAGGGTGGTCAGCGTGGGGGCAATCGCCTTCAACTGAAGCGCCCCCGTCACCACTTCCAGATCAACCAGCACATTCGGCGACAGCGGCCCGTCGTTCACATCCGACTCAATCCGCAGCAGATCGGGGCGGTCTTCGCGCTGGTTCATCACGCGCCCCTGCACATCCACCCACGTATTCACGCCGGACTGTTGCCAGACCAGCGCCGGTTCGCGCTCCTGCACCACCACCTGCACCATGTTCGGCGGCCAGCCCAGTGTCACCTGTGCATCTGCCACAGTGGGCGAACGCAGAATGTTGCGGCGCACTTCCGCCGGATCAACCCAGAAGATATGCAGATCCGCCACGCCTGTCAGCGTAAAAATTTCCTCTTTCGTCATGTACTTCAGGCCAGCAATCGAAATGCTGTGGATGTAGAAGATGGGGGTGACGAAGAACACCGCCAACACCACCAGCAACAGCAGGCTAATCATGGCGCTCACCGCCCGCAGGCCGCTGAAGCCCCAGCGTTTAGCACCATGCTGGACAGCGGGGCGCTCCATGCCCTCCGGCGTGCCGACAGGCCCACGCAGGATGCCGGGAGTGCGCGTACTGCCGCGCCGTCTGTCCCGCAGTCGTGAAGTCATCCCCTAGCCCCCGACATGACGAATACCCACATTATTCCACAATCTAACACGATTTCCAACATATCAAAGTCGTAAAACTCACCAAACGCCCACCAATTCCACTTCCATTTCCAGTTCCACGCCCTGCTGCGCGAGGACGCGCTCCTGTGCATGGCGAATCAGCGCCAGATAGTCCCGCGCCGTCGCCCCGCCCGTGTTGATGAAGAAGTTCGCATGCACGGTGGAGATTTCCGCGCCACCGATGCGGTAGCCTTTCAGCCCGCACTGTTCGATCAAGCGTCCAGCATAGTTGCCGGGGGGATTTTTGAAGATGCTGCCCAGACTCGCGCCCGGCGGTTGCGTTTGCTTACGATGCGCGATGAACGACTCCATCCGCCCCAGAATCGCCACCGGATCATCGGCGGTCAGCGCGAATTGCGCCAGCAGCACCACGAAGCGCCGCTGCGTTTGTCCCTTCAACGCCGAAGTGCGATAGCCGTAAGCCAGTTCGTCGCGGCTGAGGATGACCGCGCCGCGCCGTTCGTCCAGCACCACCGTCTCAATCAGGTTAGCCGCTATGTCGCTGCCGTGTGCGCCCGCGTTGTTGACCACCGCGCCGCCCACCGTCCCCGGCACGCTGGCCGCCCATTCCAGCCCGCTTAAACCCCGGCTCTGGCATTTGCGCGCCAGCACCGTCAGCCCAACGCCCGCCGCCGCCGCTACGTTGCGGCTGTCGTGCCAGTTGCCAAAGTGAATCTCGTTGACATCGTTGATGACCACCAGCCCGCGAAAACCCGCGTCTGAAATCAGCACGTTCGCGCCGCCGCCCAGCACCCGCACCGGAACGCCCTGCGACCATGCCGCCTGCATCACCGTCGCCAGTTCGTCCACCGACTCGCGGGCGACATACAGCGAATCGGCAGCGCCGCCCAGCCGTGCAGCCGTGTATCGCGCCAGCGGTTCATTATGCAGCAGCCGTTCGGAATAGGGCGCGG
>CAIVEA010000330.1 GCA_903904765.1 uncultured Chloroflexota bacterium | reverse complement strand
GCAGGCTGCGGCCTACAATTTTCGCGGTCTGGTGGACGAAATTCAGGGGAATATTGGTGCGGCGATTGCCGATTTTACGCAGGCGATTCGCCTGAATCCTGAGTTGGATGTGGCCTATACCAATCGCGGACATGCCCGCTTGATGGGCGGTGATGTGCGCGGCGCAATCGCAGATTATCAGCGTTATCTGAGCCGTGGCTGGGGCAAACGCAATGGCGATCAACCCGCTGTTGAGAGCCTGGTTACGCGCTTACAAAGGCGCTTGCAGCAGACCGAATCCTGACCCCCTTTTGGAAGAATTTTGCATGTACTGTTAGGCAAGTTCACCAGATGCACATCGTTAACCTGTGCGTTTGGTGAACTTTTTGCATTTGTTGTTACTTTAATGCCCTCGATTTGAACATTTGTTTGTTTGCTTTTGCCATTTTTCCTACTTCTCGTTGGAAGTATCTTCTAACTCTTGTTGCCGACTAAGCTGTGATTTTCATTGCAAGGCAGCGGTGACACGGTTATCAGAATGGGGCGACCAAACGAGGAGGAATGATGTTCAGCCGTATTTCGCGTACCACCAACCGCTTGCGAACCAATTTCAAGAATCCAGTAATCCGCAAGAATGTGGCTATCCACATGGCTGGCAAGTTGCTCGGCATGGGTATTCTGCTACTACTCATCACCAGCATTGTGCCGATGCAGTCAGCTCGCGCTCAGGATGCGGTTGCTGACCCGGCGGCGCAGATCAACGCCATCAATACGATGTGGACGCTGGTGGCTGCTTTCCTCGTTTTCGGGATGCAGGTCGGTTTTGAGATGCTCGAAGCGGGTTTCGCCCGTTCGCGTGAATCCATCAATATTCTGGTAGAAGGCATCGCGGACACCTGTATCTGCGGTATCACTTTCTGGGCGTTCGGTTATGCGTTCATGTTTGGTAACGGCACGCCGTTCATCGGGACGGAAGGTTTCTTCCTGCAAGGTCTGCCCGCCACTTTCGGCGCGACGGGCGTTCCGATGCTGGCCTTCTGGGTGTTCCAGTTCGCGTTTGCGGATACCTGCTCTACGATCACTTCGGGCGCGATGGTCGGACGTACCGGCTTCATCGGTGACCTGTTGTATAGCATTGGCGTGACCGGTTTCATTTACCCGATCCTCGGCCACTGGGCGTGGGGTCCCGGCGGTTTCCTCGCCACTATGACTCCTGCTGGTTTCCTAGACTTCGCAGGTTCGACGGTTGTGCATACGGTGGGCGGCGTGATCTCGCTGGCCGGTGCGATTGCTCTTGGCCCCCGTCTGGGGCGCGTGTTCAAGCGGGATGGTGGCGGGCCGTTCCCTCCGCATAACATCATCCTCGGCGCACTGGGTGGTCTGATGCTGTGGTTCGGTTGGTACGGTTTCAACCCCGGTAGCACGCTGTCGGCGATGGATGCACAGGGTATTGGTCGCGTGGCTTTCAATACCACCCTTGCAGCCTGTTCTTCGGGCATGGCGGCGCTGCTATACAGCTACTTCCGCATGAAGACGTGGGATTTGGGGATTACCGTGAACGGCTTCCTTGCAGGCTTGGTGGCGATCACCGCTCCTTGCTACTGGGTTGAGCCGGTGGGCGCGTTCTTCATCGGTATTGGCGGCACGATCGTGATGATCCTCGCTACCGAACTGCTTGAATATGCACGGATTGATGACCCGATTGGCGCAGTTCCTGTGCACATGGCAGCTGGCATCTGGGGGACGATTTCGCTCGGTCTGTTCGCCTCTGGCGCTTACGGGTTTGCCAGCCCGACGGGAGCCAATACCGCG
>CAIVEA010000329.1 GCA_903904765.1 uncultured Chloroflexota bacterium | reverse complement strand
CGCGCTGGTAGCCTTCGATGTGCCGAATCCAGCCGCGCTCAACGCCGATGGGGATGGCCGCCAGTCCGAATCCGGTGGCGGCGATGCTGGCGACAGAATCCGGTGTGCTGCGGTCTTTGACCAGCCCGGTTTGCGGGTTAGCTTCCACCCAGAAGTAATCGAAGGTTTCGCGGGCAATTGCCGCCACCAGATCGTCATCATTCAGCGTGAGCAGGTGTTCCGCTTCGCTCTGGTAACTCGCCTCGTCCGGCGCATCGCTGACCGTCGGGAGCAACCGCACCGTGCCGAGTCCGAACGGTTCGGTCAGCGGGTTTTTGCTGCCGCCACTCTGGTTGAAGAACGACAGGTACAGCATGTAGTTGCCGTCTGCGTTGGCCTGTTGGATGACCGACCCGAAGGTGTAGCGCACCGTGACCCAACCGCTTGTGCCGTTGCTGCTGCCGAATAGTCCACCTACCCATTCCCATTGTCCGGTCACGTCCGCCACGCCGAGGAAGAAGGCATTGGCGTTGAGCGCGTTCTCCGGCGGCAGATAGACATCCATCTCGATCTGCCCGTTGTCCACCCATGTTTGCAGGTCGCTCCCCGCCAGCGGATAGGCCAGTTTGGTTTCCTCGCTGCTGCCGCCGGGGGTGATTTGCAGCGCGGTCACGCCGTCCATCTCGCTGATGGCGAAGGTTGAGCCGGTGTGGTCATCCCCTAGCACTGTTAGGTCATCCTCCGACCACGCCTTCCACACCACCCCTTCCGACTGCGCGGCGAGGGGGGCAACCGCGAACAGCATAAGGCATAGGATGGAAAGGGTGAATGAGACGCGCATTCGGGACATAACCGTGAACTCCCCGCGTGATTGAAGCGGAAGGATAGCTTGATACTAGGTGTGCCCGCCGGAAACCGCAAGATTCCGGTTTACAATGGTCGCCTATTTGCATATCAGGTGGAGGGGTTATGTCCGATCATGCTGCGCCCGCCGTGCTGTACCTTCTATCCGCAATGGTATCTTTCATCTAACAGTTACTATAGAATAATTTAAATAATTAAAGGCTATGAGTTGCGGATTGGGATTGTTGGTACACACTTTTTGACCTGATGGAGGGGATATACATGGATACTGCCGGGACTTCTATTGGCTTTGTGATTGTACTGATCCTCGGCTTTGCAATTATCTTTGGGGGAGTTCTTGTTGCGCTGAGGAAGATTGCTAAACAAAAAGAATCCCAGGCACGGGAGCGTTATCCTAACGCGAAGCAAATTGATCGCTCTGCCAGTTTCTTCGGGCAGGAGTCACGTGGGATCACACAAATGCGTGGCAACGGAACATTGATTCTCACGGACTCGGACTTAATTTTTGAGATGTGGCTTCCTAACAAGCAGTTCCGTATTCCGCTGAGCAGCATTCAATCGATTGAAAATCCAACCTCGTTCTTAGGTAAGTCGCGTTTTACACCTCTCCTAAAGGTGGTTTTTGTCAACGATCAGGGGATTATCGACTCGATGGCTTGGCAAGTGCGCGATCTAAGTGGTTGGATGCGCTGTTTGCCGAGTTGAGTGCTGGGGATGCGCTATTTCACTGTCGTGCTGCCGGATGCGGCGGAACATCAGCGCGTGGTGCAGCGCCTACAGGCGGCGGGTTACGCCACCGAAACCGCGCCCAC
This sequence comes from uncultured Chloroflexota bacterium, assembly GCA_903904765.1. The sequence continues at coordinate 196 of CAIVEA010000329.1, read as the reverse complement.
TGGCACACTGGTGCGCGACCCGTCACAGGTCAGCCTGATCCTGACGGAGCACATGCCGCCCACGCAGTAGGGGGCAGGGTGGAGAGGGGCTGGTTAGTCGCCAGCCCTGCGACAGTGCAAACTATAAGGGTTTCTGCCGCGCTGTATTCTACAAAAGTCGGATTTGGGAACGGTTACACCCTGTGCGAGCAACAGT
>CAIVEA010000328.1 GCA_903904765.1 uncultured Chloroflexota bacterium | reverse complement strand
AGCACCGTCCCGCCCGCCCCCCGGACGCGCTCTCGCAGCGTCCCATCCGTTAGTTCCGGGCTGAACAGCGCATGCACCGGACGCGCCCCCGCCGCCAGCGCATCCCCCACTAACCGCACCCCTTCAAGGACGATCAGCCCTTCTTTGCGGCGGCGGCGCAAATCGGTTTGCAGCAGCTTGGTCAGTTTCACGGTGTCGTTATGCAAGCTGGTGATGAGGCGTTCGTCTTTCACCGGACAGGACTCCTTGTGCTGAAAGCAAAACTAAGAACCTCACCCCCTGCCCCTTCTCCATCACGCGGAGTACCGCTATAGAGAGGGGGTAAGAACCTCCCGCTTGCTCACTCTCGCTGGTTAAAATGGCGACAGGATTGGGGGGTAAGGTTTCGGAGGATCAAGGAATGAGGATTATGGCTCGCACATCCGAACATGCCAAAGCAAAACGGGGAGCAAATTGCTCCCCGTCGGGTGTTACAGAGGCTTTACGGACGGCGGCTACTCGACTTCGCGGCCACCCTTGAGCTTGGCGATGTACGCCTGAAATTCGTCGAATTTGCCTTCGATGAGCAGTTTCGCCTGCTTCGGCCACGACTTGGTCGCGCCGCTGAGGAGGCTCACGCCGCCCTGAACGCGCACCACATCATCCAGTTCTTCGGCGGTCATGGAAGCGATCTGCGCCCATGTGGTGATGCCGGCCTTCTCGAGCGCCTTCACGCTCTTGGGGCCGATGCCTTCAATGGTGGTCAGATCGTCGCCAGCCGGCGATTTCTTCTTGGCAACACGCGCCTTCGGGGCAGCGGCGGGTGCGGCTGCCGGAGCAGCAGCGGGCGCAGCAGCCTTCACGAGGGGCGGCAGAGCGCCCTTCGGCCCGGTGGAGGCGGTGGGAGCCGGGTGCTGCATGCTGACCGCGGCCAGCTTGGTGAAGGTCTGCGGATCACGCACGGCGATGTCTGCCAGCATCTTACGATCCACCAGCACATTGGCATTCTGCAAGCCGTAGATGAACTTGCTGTAGCTCATGCCGTTGATACGGGCAGCGGCGTTGATACGCATAATCCACAAACGGCGCATATCGCGCTTGCGGGCGCGGCGACCGCGGAAAGCGTTCCACTGCGACTTGAGCAGGGCTTCGTTCGTGCGGCGGTGCAGACTGCCGCGCGTACCCCACATGCCCTTCGCCTTTTTGAGCAGCTTCTTATGCCAGCGGCGGCGCACTACGCCGGTACGTGTTCTCGTCATCTTCTTTAACTCCTGACAGAAAGACCCGGTGCAATCAACCCGGGCCAGTGAAACGGGTCGGTTTCAAAAAGGCCGGATTAGCGACCGGGATTCTGACGGTACTTGCCCAGATACGGGGCGAGCTTCTTGATCTTCTTCTGAATGGTGCTGTTACCCACACCGATCAGTTTGTCCATCAAACGCTTGCTTCGCTTGGCAGTGCGGCGGCGGAAATGGCTCTTGCCACTCTTGGTACGCACAACCAAGCCGGTTCCGGTTACACGGAAACGCTTGGCAGTTGCTTTGTGTGTCTTGATCTTATATTTCTTGGCCACAATCTTGCTCCGAGTTACTTCTTTTTATCGGATGCGGGCGACAAGACCATAATCATGGTATTCCCATCCATGGTCGGTTGCTGCTCGATGGCGGCCACATCCTGTAAGTCCGCCGCGATTTCCAACATACGTTGCAAAGCAATATCTGGATAGTCGCGTTCGCGCCCACGGAAACGGGCACGCACACGCACTTTCATCCCGGCCTTGATCCAGTTCCGCGCATTCACCACCTTGAAGCCCAGATGATGCTGGTCCGTCTTGGGGCGCAGTTGGATTTCCTTGACCTCGATGATCTTCTGCTGCTTCTTCGCTTCGCGTTCCTTACGGCGTTTCTCATATTGAAACTTGCCGAAATCCATGATTCGGCAAACCGGCGGTTCGGCGTTTGGCGAGACTTCGACCAGATCGAGGCCGCGTTCTTCGGCCATTTGCAGCGCCGTTCGGATGGACACTACACCGATATTCTCGTTCGTGTCGGTAATGAGACGCACTTCACGAACACGAATTTGTTCGTTGATACGGTAGTTTACAGCGCTGATAGCCCGTCACCCTTACTGAATCAAAAAGTCTTATGAGTGGCGGAAGTCTAGCATAGCGGTGGGGGAGAGTCAATGGGAGACGCGCAGGCTTCGCAGTCTCTATGGACTCAGATGCTGCTCGAAAAAGGCCAGCGTGCGCGTCCATGAGTCTTCCGCGGCGGCGGCGTTGAAGTTCGGGCCGCGATCATTGAAGAACGAATGCTTGGCATCCGGGTAAGTCTTGATGTCATGCTCGATGTGATGTTCGCTCAACTTGGCTTCCAGCTTCTGCCCTGCCCCTCTGGTGAAATCGTTTTCGGGGTACGAACCCACCACCGGACAAGAACGGGCGACGACATCCAGCGGGCGCGGGTTCATGCCGTAGAAAGGTGCGATCACCTTCAGGCGCGGGTCGGCACTCGCCCATGCGATGGCAAACCCGCCTCCCAAGCAGAAGCCAATCGCCCCCACCCGTGCGCCATCCACCTGCGGGTGCTTCTCTAGCCACGAGAGCGTGTCCTTCAGTGCGCTGATGCCGCTGTGATTGAGCGAGTTCAACATCGAACCCGCGAAATAGCGGAACATACACACCACCTGATTGCGCCCCGCGAACAAGTCTACCGCCAGCGCCACATAACCCTCGCGGGCGAAACGCTGGGCGATGTCGCGCATGTTGTCGTTCAGGCCGTAGGCTTCGTGAATGACCACCACCGCCGGAAACGGCCCTGTGCCAGCAGGCAGCACCAGATAGCCGTTCACCTTGCCCGCTGAACTCTCCAGCGCAATCATTTCGTGGTGCAATTCAGCGTTGGTCATAAAGCCTCCCCGTCTGAATCCATTTTCAGTTGCGAAGCCCGAATCGTTGTTATAATCTGCTGAACATAGCTCTTTTCCCAAAAGAAAGCAACAGCACAACGGGTAGAGGCACATTCGGATCGGGAGCAATCGCCCTCATCCCCTGCCCTTCTCCCTCATGGCGAAGGGTGTATCTAACTCCCCTCTCCTAGCTGTACTCAGCGGTTGGGAGAGGGGTTGGGGGTGAGGGCTTTGATGCTCATCATCATGACGACCACGCGCTGAAAAAGGAGTCTTACAATGGCTGTCGAATTTGGGCTGGCACTGGTAGAACGGCATCCGGCAAGCAAGCTGACGCAGTGGATGGAGGACATCGAGGCCGTCGTCCCGCTGATTCAAAACTCGTTCAAAAGCCTGTGGATGACTGACCATCTTTTCTGGAGCGACCTGTACACCTACGAAGCATGGACGGTGCTTTCGTTCCTCGCGGCCAAGTTCCCGCAGTTCGATGTCGGGCCGATGGTCATGGGGCAGAACTACCGCAATCCGGCGCTGCTGGCGAAAATGGCCTCCACGCTGCAAGTGTTCAGCGGCGGGCGACTGTATCTCGGTGTGGGCGCGGGCTGGAAGGTGGACGAGTACGCGGGCTACGGCTACGACTACCCTACCCCCGGCGTGCGGCTGGAACAACTGCAAGACACGCTCGAAATCCTCAAACGCCTGTGGACGCAACCGGGCAAGGTGAGCTACAGCGGCAAGCACTATCAGGTGAAGGATGCCTATCTCGAACCGAAGCCCGTGCCGCCCCCGCCGCTGGTGATCGGCGTGAAGGGCGATAAGGCGCTGCGGCTGGCGGCGCAGTATGGCGACTGGTGGAATGTGTCGGACGCGCCGATTGATGTGATGCGGACGCGCATGGCGCTCCTCGACCAGTATTGCACCGAGATCGGGCGCGACCCGAAATCGCTACGGCGCACATGGTTCGGGCGCGTCGTCACCGGACAGACCGAGGCCGATGTGCAGCGCCGTGCCACCAGCCGCGATACGGCATGGACGCGGCAGAACGCCTTCGTGGGAACGCCCGCGCAGGTGATCGAGCAAATGCAGGAATATGTGGCGCTGGGCGTAGACTACTTCATGCTGGATATCGTAGGACAGCCGGACGCGGACGTGGTGCAGTTGGTCAGCAACGAAATCGCGCCCCGCGTGCGCGGCTAGAAATTCCGGCGGGGACAGCTTGACCACGCAAACATTCGACTCTCCCGCATCTACCCACGCACCCCGTCGGCTGTCGTTCGTCGGCGGAGTGCTGCTGGCGGGCAGCGCGTTCCTGCTGCTGCTGACGGTGGCGGCAATGGGCATCATGGCGGCGCGGCGGCTGATTCCGGCGGGGCGCGTGGGCGTGGTTTTTCTCTCGGATAGAGGCGGGGATGACGAGGTGTATCTGCTGGATGTGAATGTGGGCATTCAGCGCAACCTGACCCGCAGCGCCGGATGGGATGGTTCGGCGGCGCTGTCGGCGGACGGGCAGCGGGTGGTGTTCACTTCGCTGCGGGATGGCAACCAAGAGTTATATGTGATGGATGTGGGCGGGCGCAACCTGCGGCGGCTGACGACCAACGCGGCGCGGGACACCAAACCGGCATGGTCGCCGGACGGCACACACATCGCCTTCGCCAGCGACCGCGATGGCAACTGGGAACTGTACAGCATGGCGGTGGACGGGGGGGATGTGCGGCGGCTGACCGTCGAACCGCTAGAGGACAACGATCCGGTATGGTCGCCGGACGGCACGCAGATCGCCTTCACCTCGTACCGGCGCAGCAACTGGGCGATCTACATTATGCATGCCGATGGGAGCGATGTGCAGCTGGTGACGGATACCCGCGTGCGCCATCTCGAACCGGCATGGAGCGCCGATGGGCGGCATCTGCTGTACGTGTCTGACCAGTACAACCGCAACTTTGAAATTTACCGGATCAACACCGATGGCAGCGACCGGGTACGTTTGACACATCAGCAGACGTGGGACTCCAGCCCGGTGTGGGTGAGCGATGGGCGCATCGTATTCGAGTCGCAGCGCGACGGCAGCCCGGATTTGTATATCATGGATGGGGAGGGCGGCAGCGTCCGCCGGCTGACCTTCGGCAGTTCGCGTGACCGCGAACCCTCGTAACCGATCAACCTTCGATCAGAAAGCAGATTTCCCGGAATGCCTGTGTTCACCCGTGACCGTTTCACATGGCTGGCGTATGCCATGCTGGGGTTTTACGCCTATATTCAGGCCTCGCTAGGGCCGCTGATTCCGTTCCTGCGCGAAGAAATCGGCATGAATTACACGATTGCGGGCGCACATCTGAGCGCCTTCGCGCTGGGCATGGTGCTAGCCGGCATGACAGGTGATCGCGTGGCGCGGCGCTGGGGACGGCGGCGGGTGTTCTGGGGTGGCGGCGCGGGGATGGCTGTCGGGGCAGTGCTGCTCACCTTCGGGCGCAGCGCCCCCGCCACGATTGCCATCACGCTGGGCATGGCGATCATCGGCTCGTATTTGCTGGTGATGATTCAAGCCACCCTCGCCGACCGGCACGGGGCAAACCGCGCTTTCGCCATCACCGAGTCCAACATCCTCGCCAGCCTAGCCGCCACGACTGCGCCGCTGGTGGTCAGCTTCGGTCAGTCGTCGGGCATCGGCTGGCGGGTGGCGCTGCTGGTCGGTTCGCTGGCGTGGGTGCTGATGGCGCTCACACAATGGAAGGTGCGCCTGCCGGAAGCCGCCCATGCCCCGACCACCACCGCATCAGCCGCACCTGCGTCGGCCAGTGGACGGTTGCCCCGCGCTTACTGGGCCTACGCGATTGTGGTGTTCTTCGCGGTGGCGATTGAGTGGTGCATCATCTTCTGGACAGCCGATTTCATGCAAAAGGTGGTCGGTTTCAGCGCTGAAGCGGCTTCGGGCAGCGTCAGCCTGTTCTTCCTCGCCAGCGTGATCGGCAGGGCGGCAGGCAGCTACCTGACGCGGCGTTATCCCACCGGACGGCTGCTGCAAATTGCGGCGCTTATCGTGCTGGTCGGTTTCCCGATGTTGTGGT
>CAIVEA010000327.1 GCA_903904765.1 uncultured Chloroflexota bacterium | reverse complement strand
GCGCAGCGCCAGTTCGGGCATGGTCATCCCCGCCGGAACCAGCGGGCGCAGGGCTTCGGCGCGGTCAACCGAGGCGTTCAGGTTTTCCGGCACAAAGTAGCTGTTGCGCCAGTCGCCCGCCGGCCATGTACTATTCTTGGTGAGCGTCCCGGTCAGCGTGCCTTCGTCGAACGGCACGCGGGCGATAATCGCCACATCCAGATCATCGCACAGCGGGAACAGGTGATCTTCGGGATTCTGGTCGAAGATGTTGTAGATAACCTGCACCGCGTCTATATGTCCGGTCTTGAGCGTTTCGAGGCAGTTATCCGGCTCCCAGCGGTTGACGCTCACACCGAAGGATGTGACCAGCCCCTCGCGCTTCAGATCGTCCACCGCCCGCTGCCAGCGTTCATCCCCCGCCCAATCGTCCTCCCACACATGGAATTGCATCAGGTCAATGCGGCTTGTGTCGAGGTTCTTCAGGCTCTTTTCGACCATTTCGCGGATATAGTCCGCCGGGAACACATCGTCCAGCGCCGACCCCCGACGCGACGGCCAGATGCGGTTCTTGGGCGGGATTTTGGTGGCGACGTACAGCTTTTTGCCGGGGTGCGCTTTCAGCAACCGCCCCAGCAGTTGTTCGCTGTGGCCTTCGCCGTAAGCATAGGCCGTGTCGAAGAAGTTGCAGCCCAATTCCACTGATAGATTGAGCGAATCCATTGACTCGGCATCATCCGAACCCGTCCAGCCGCCCATGCCCCACATGCCGTAGGCCATCTCAGAAGTTTGCCAGCCCAACCGTCCAAATTTGCGATATTGCATGATGACTGCTCCTGTGTGCTTGTCCCAACGCCTTTAGACTACCGCGTCAACTATTGTCCGCGCCACATGGACACATCACCTTGCCCTCATGTCCGGGGCGTATACTGGCGACCATTCATGATGTCGCAGGAGGAAATGCCCATGTCCGCTATCACCCGTTTACTCGGCGGGGCGCTGGCTGTTCCCGCTGGTTGGATCGCCTACAGCGCTACCCGCATTGACCATCAAATGCCGTTGCCGTCCGCGCTGGAGGCCGAACGGCGTGAACTCCAATCGCCGCGTGCCGGACGGTTGAGCTATTACGCGGACACCCGCGCCGAAGGCCGTCCGCTGGTGCTGATTCACAGCATCAACGCGGCGGGGTCAGCTTACGAAATGCGTCCGATCTTCAACGCTTTCCGCGCACAGCGTCCGGTGTTCGCGCTCGATCTGCCGGGGTTCGGCTTCTCCGAGCGCAGTGACCGCACCTATTCACCCGCGCTGTACCGCAACGCGATCACCGACTTTCTGGCGAACGCGGTGGGCGAGGCTGCCGATGTGGTGGCGCTTTCGTTGGGGAGCGAATTTGCCGCCAGCGCCGCGCTGGAACGCCCTGACCTCTTCGCCTCGCTGACGCTGATTTCGCCCACCGGATTCGGCTACAGCACTGCCACGCCATCGTCACAGGGGGCGCAGAGCAGCGGCCTGAGTGACCGCGCCTACCGGACGCTATCATTCCCGTTATGGGCGCAGGGGCTATACGATCTGCTGGCGACGCGCCGCAGCATCCGTTATTTCTTGCAGATGAACTTCGTCGGGGCGGTGGATAAGGGGCTGGAGGATTACGCCTATGCCACCACACATCAACCGGGGGCGCGCCATGCGCCGCTGCATTTTGTCAGCGGCAAGCTGTTCACGTCCGGCATCCGCCAGCAGGTGTACGAACGGCTGACTCTGCCTGTGCTGGTGATCTATGACCGCGACCCGAATATTCGCTTTGATATGCTGGAGCCGATGCTGGTGGCGCACCCCAACTGGCACACGGCACGGATTACGCCCTCGCTGGGCTTGCCACACTTCGAGCAAATGCCCGCCGTCGAAAGTGCGTTGCGCGGCTTCTGGGGAGGGTAACTTCCCCTAAAATGACCAAACGCCTCCAGAGGGCGGAGGCGTTTGGTATTCGGGGCAGCCTGTCCGGTGAACGGTGGGGGTACGCCTTCACCGGACAAGCATCACAATAGCACCTTCACATGAGCAGGGGATGATGCACGGCCTACGCACGACCTACGCCTACCCCACGCTCCCTCATTTCTTCAGCCGATCAAGGAAATATTTGCGGAACTTGGCAACTTTGGGCGCAACCACCGCCATGCAATACGGCTGCGTGGGGTTGTTCTCGAAATATTCCTGATGGTAATCCTCGGCAGG
>CAIVEA010000326.1 GCA_903904765.1 uncultured Chloroflexota bacterium | reverse complement strand
TCATCACGGTCATCTGCGGCCTGCTGGCGGCGGTGCTGTGCGGGTCGGGCTATCTGTTCCCGGTCATCCGCAACGCCGAGGACATCCTGCCCGACCACGACGCTGTGCCGGAAGTCGCCCCCTCACAAGGGTAGGCTACCCATTACGTTCGCCGTGTAAAAAGGACGGGCTGGCACGCCGGCCAGCCCTTACAACTCCAAATTTTCGCCTTCGTCTTTCTCCCCTTGCCCCATGTGTATGGGGGCAAGGGGATGAGGGTTGCCTACCCTTCGCTGGTCACTTCGTAGGCCACGCCTTCCAGTACCACGATCACGCGCTCGCCCAGTGCGAAGTATTCGCCCAGTTCAGGGTGCTGTTCCAGCAGCGCGAAGTATGCGTCGCTCAGGAAGGCCACCTTCTGCGTGGTCATGGTGTCCGGCGCGAAGGTCGTATCCATCCACACGCCATCCTGCATCAGGAAAGTTTTGCTGCCCACCGTTTGGATGGGATTCACGCTCGAACCCGATTTCTCGCTCCCGTCCATCGAGCCGGACATATCGCCGGGCATCATCGTCCCAGCCGGGGATGCAGTGGGCATCGCCATCATCGGCGCGGGGGCGTTGGCGTTCGCCATGCCGCCCATCGCGTCGGCGGCACTCACAGCGGCGGAACCGCTGCTCACGGCGGACAGTTCTTCGGCCTCGCGGGAGAAGTTGGCCTGCGCGTCCGCCATACCCTGCGCCGTCAGAATGTCCTTTTCCTCGATCAAGAAACTGGTATACGGGGTGATAATGCCGTAGCGCACGCTCAGTTTGACGATGCTATCCACCAGTTCGGGGTTCTCGCCGTTCAAGCGCACGGTGTTCAGCAGATCACCGATGCGGCGGGTGGCCCACAGGCGGGCGATGAAAGCTTCGCCACCCGCGTGACCGGGGAAGTTCAGACCGCTATAGGTGTATTCCTGCGCCTGACCGTTGACCTTGCCGCGCAGCGTGAAGGTCAGGTTTTCCGCGTTCCCCCGGAAGCGCCCGACAATCGCCAACTGTGTGCCAGCGAACAGGTCAGGCAGCGGCTGGGCGGGATACAGATCAGCCGTGTTCAGGCCGCCCATATCCAGCGTGACATCATTCAGCACCGGGGCGCTGATCTTGTTGTACAGGGCGGCCACTTCTTCGTCAATGCGTTCGCTGGGGCGCACATACGACCCTGCGCCGCGCAGATCACGCACGATGCTGTCCAGCAGGAAGGTATCCACATCGTCGCCTACGCCAAAGGTGAACACGCGGGCATTCGGACGGGCAGCAGCCTTCAGGTTGGTCAGGATGGCATCCGGGTTCATCTCACCTTCGGTGGCGAGGCCGTCTGTCAGGAACAGGATGGTGGTCGGGCGTTCGGCATCCACCATATTCAAGGCGGTGGTCAGCGCCCCGTTGATGTCCGTGCCTCCCACCGGCATCTGCCCGCGCAGCCAGTCAATCGCCTCTACTGATAGCGACGGGTCTTCCATTTGCGTGCTGAACACGCGCCAGCCCGTGCTGAACAGCACCACGTTGAAGCGATCCGTCCGGTTGAGATGGTTCAGCACATATTCGGCGGCGGTACGCGCCTGATTCCATTTGTCGCCTTCCATGCTGCCGGACTGGTCGAGGACGATCACGACATCTTTGGCGGCCATGCGCTCATCCGGCAGGGTGACGGGCGGTTGCACGAGGAACAGGAAATAGCCGTCCTCGTTGGCGCTCTCGCGGAAGGTGAGCAGGTTGGCGTTGATGCTCTGCGACTCGAAGCCGAAGTACAGGCTGAAGTCGTCAGCAGGGGCGGCGAAGCTGCTTTCGTAACCCGCCACGAAGCCGGTATTGGCGGCGTCGCGCTGGACGGCAATCGGGTGGCTGGGCGAATAGATATTGCTGATGGCATCCTGCCCGCTGACCTGAACGCGCACGCTCATCACATCCACCGGACGCGGTGTGAGCAGGTTCGTCACTTTCAGCGGATACAGGTAGTGCAGCAGGCCGTTCTCCACCGTCAGGATTTGCGAGTAACGAATTTCTACGCGGCGCGTTTCGCCGGGGGGGATGGGGAACACGCTGGCCTGCAACGCGGCGCTGCCCACATATTCCAGCAGGGCGGGGTCACGGTACTGGCGCACGATCTCGTTATAGATGCTGCGGGCTTCGCCAGCGGGGAGGATTTTGGCATCCACCGTCACGCCGTTGATGGTCATCGTCAGTTGTTCGACGGAGGCTTCGCCGGGCAGCGGGAAGATGAACGTGCCTTCTGCCAGCGCGTTGCCCTCATTCACGAATTCCAGATCAACGCTGGTGGTGGCGATCTGATCGGCAATGCTCACATTCACACGGTGATGCGTGATTCGCAGCCATTCGGGGTTGGTGAACACGCCGGACTGGATGACGGGCGGCGGAGTCGCGCCGCAGACGATAAAATCCGGGCAAACATCGGTGGTGCAAGGGGGCGGGGTCGGGCAAGGGATGGGTTCTTGGGCGCTGATCGGCAGGGCGACCAGCAGCAGCGTAACGAACATCCACAGGGCGAGAGTGACACTTCGGGTTCTCATTATTTCCTCCGGTCAGCTTCATTTGCACAAGCGGTTCTGTGCTATAGACGCTAACCGGAGGCGAATGGTTCCCGATTGCCCAAAACCGGGTCTAATCGTCGCTGTTGCCACCCTCAGCACCTTCACCGCCGCCCATGAGGTGACAGGTTTCGCAGCCCTGCTGCGCTGTCGGCACATCAATGAACTTCAAACGGGGGTCGGCATCCGCACCCACGCTTTTGTGCGCCAGATGGCAACTGGTGCAGGTCAGCGGCGCATTGTTCACAGTGCGGAAGTTGCGCCCGCTCAGGCCGGTCATCTGCTTGCCCTGCGCCAGCAGTTCGCCCGTTTGCGGCAGGAAATTGTGGAAATGGTTCTGGATGCCTGAAAAGGTTAGCAGCGTGCTTTCGTGGCAGCTCACGCAGGCCGCGTTCACCAGCACCGACTGTTCTACCGATGTTTTCTCGATGGTCGGGTCGGCCTTGCCGCTGACCATAATCAGCGTGTCGCGTGCGCCCAGCGCCAGCGTTTGGATACGGTCACTCAGGTTGGCCGTCCCGCGATGGCACTGAATACACTGGAACTGATCGTTCAGGTGGTAATGCTGCGTGGCGAGGTCGGTTACGGGGGCGGATTCGTCTGCGAGGAGTGCGGTGGTACGTTCAAAATAGGTGGTTTCTGGTACAGTATGGCACGAGGCGCAGAACGAGTCCTGTTCCTCCAGCGCCGTCCCGCCCACGAACCCCAGCCCCCCGGCTAGGATCAGGGCGATTCCGCCGACAATCAGCAGAATCTTCCACATGCGCCGCCGCCGCTGAGCAGCGCCCAACGGCATAGAATGAGTATTAGACATCACATCAGGCTTTCGATTGGCATCATCGGATAGGTTAATTATACCAACGCAGTTTAATCGTTGATGAAGGAAATGTAATGATTCCGCCCCGTCCCATTCCGGCAAGTACAACCTCATCTCGCTTATGGCGATAGGTGCAAATGTCGGCGCACAGCTTCGTAGGAACATGGTAGGCCATGTCCGCCGCACAAAAACGGACAACACAGGTGTTGCCCTACTGTGGGCAGCAGTTGGGATAGAGGGCGCTCCTCATTTCGGCAGACCGCGCAATCCGGTATTCAGAAGTGCGAGACCGCAGGTATATAATGCAGCCAACACTCTCCCTCTAGTAGATAGGCACAACCCGATGAGTGAGAACAACACCCCGGAAGCGATCCGCAACAATCCCCAGTTGAACGCCATGCGCGCCAAGATTTGCCGCATCGGTGCGCTGATGTACGAACGCCACCTGACCGATGCCGCTGGCGGCAACGTGAGCGCCCGCGTGGGCGATTACGTGTGCATCAGTCCGCGCTATGCCGGTAGCAAATACCAGTGGAACATCCAGCCGGAGCAGGTGTTGGTGGTGGATATGGATTTGAACATTCTCGACGGGACGGGCGAAATCTCCCGCGAATCGAAGGTGCATTTCAAGCTGTACCGCGAGTTCGGGGAACATGGCAGCAGCGTGATTCACGCTCACGCCCGCAACGCGCTGGTGTTTGCCGCCGCCGCGCAGCCCATCCCGCCCGTGCTGGAAGCCACGCAGAAGTTCGGCACTGTCCCCTGTGTAGAGTTCGCCCCCGCGCATGGTTCTGATCTCGCCGAGCATGTGGCCGGCGCGATTCGTGGCAACGAAGCGCGTATTCGCAAGCAGGCAATGGCTGTCCTCGCGCCGTGGCACGGCCTGTTCGTGATGGGCAAGGATATTGATGCCACCTACGATGCGGTGGAGCGTGTGGACGAGAACGCCTATATTCTGCTGATGTCGAAACTGCTGGATGGCAACGACATGCTGGCCGGGCCGCGTCAGGGTTTGCTGGACGCGCTCAAGCGGTACGAGCAGCACTAAATTCCGCCTCGCCCCTCTGATTAGCCGAGGGAACGCCTACGGCGCATAAGTGTAAATTCCCTCGGCTAATCACCCTCTCCAAAGCGGTACTCCGCGTGATGGAGAGGGGAAGCAATACGCATTGGTTGGTCTTACGCCCTTCGCTCTGAGCGAGAAGGGTTGGGGATGAGGGTTTCCCTGTCTGCGCTCAATCGCCCTTCAGGATGGTGAATACCTCCGGTGACGTGGGCGTTCCCCATGTGCCGTTGGGCTGTTTGGCACGCACCCGCCAGTAATATTGTCCCCCGTCCAGCGGTGGCGGTGCGTCTGTCAGCGCATTCGCCGCGATCGCATTGTTGCTGTAGATCAGGCTGGTTGCGCTGAAATCTGCCCGCACCGCAATCTCCACCCAGTAACCTGTTGCTCCACCCACCCGCGCCCAACTGAGCGTGATGGTATCCGCCGTCTGCACGTTACGCGCTGGAACTGCGGTGGATGGGCTGGCACTGATGTTGTTGAGCGCACGAAATTCAACCGCACCCAGATCACACTCAGCGATACCGCTGCTGTTTCCATCGAAATTACGTAGCCTGCCGCGCTGATCGCGCACGGCACAAGCAGCTGTTGTGCCTGCGTCTATCGCTGGACTGCCGGGAAGCAGTGCCCTCGTCTGCCCGAAGCCACCGTTATCCGCCAGTGCGGCCAGCAGCGGGTTGCCGATCTGGATGCCGCTAACACAGGGCGGGTCGTCGGGGTCGAGCAGGGCGGTTTGCAGGTTCGCACCGTTGCTACGATACGTCCCGTCGCAATTCTGCTTCATCACCCAAGGATTGCTGGCGGTGTTGCCCGCGATAATGCTGTTGGCAAGCGTGACAACCTTGCCGGTAGCATAGATGCCGCCACCCATCTGTCCGGCCTGATTGTCGGCAATCGTGACGTGAGTCAGGAAGAACCCGCCACTGTTCGCCACGCGGATCGCCCCGCCGAAGCCATCATCTGCGCCGATTCCGGTGGCACTGTTGCCCGAAAAGGTGCTGTTGGTGATGTCCGCCCGCGCCGCTTCGCCCACCCACACCGCCCCGCCCTGTATATCCGCCACGTTGCCGGAAAAAGTGCTGTTCAGGATGCGAACCGGGCCGTTGCCCACGCGCAGCGCCCCGCCGTAAGCATGCACATCCCCCTGCGCGGTGGTGAAGGCATGCACACGGTTATTGCTGAACACGTTCGTATCATAGACCACCGCGATATTCGGATGGCGGTTGATGTACAGGTAATTGAAGATCGCGCCGCCCTGTCCGTAACCGCTGTTGTTGTTGAAGGTGTTGTTGGTAAAGGTCAGCAGACCGTCACGGGTGATGCCATTGCCGTCGTTAATCGTGCCGTCGCTGTATAGTACCCCGGCGTAGTAGGTGGCGGTGTTGCTGTCGAACACGTTGTGGGTGATGGTAGCGTTGCTATGCAGCAGATGAATCGCCCCACCGGTGCTGTTCTCGGCATGATTGCCGCTGAAGTACGAATCGGTCAAGGTGAGCGTGCCCGTGTGCATATAGATCGCTCCACCGCCGTAATCCATGTGGTCAATCTCGCGCTGGGCGCTGTTGATGGCGGGCGCAACCACCCGGTTGTTCAGGAAGCGGCAGTTCTGGATGGTCAGGCTGACGTGGTAACGCGCCCGCACCGCGCCGCCGCATGCCCCATTCCGGCACACGCCATCCGGCCCGGCGGGCATAGCACGGGCATTCTGAAGCGTCAGGTTCTTCAGCGTGAGCAGCGGCACATCCTCGACCACTTCCAGAATAGTCACGCCGACGTTGTTCGTGCCGTTTCCGCCGCCATCCAGCGTGATTTTGTCGCCACCGTCCAGCGTCACCGAACGGGTAATCAAGAGCGTGCTGCTGAACACGATGGTGGCGGGTGCTGCGCCGCAGTTGAAGGTGACGAGGCCATCCGCTCCCGCTGCCGTGATCGCATTGGCAAGGGCGACCTGTGTGCAGCTACCCGCCGTGCCGCTGCCCACCACCGCTGTTGCAGCAGCAGCAGGCACAGCCCCTATCAGCAGCCCGAACAACGCCACAATCATGAACAGGTGTTTCGGGGGGAAGTGCATTTGAATAGCTCCCACTGAATCTTACGAACAGGATTTCATTAGCGTGCCGGAAAAATACCCATTTGACGATGGGCAAATAGTCGGGGGGTAGGGAAGTTCATTCTCGTAAGGAACTATAGCAGCGGAAGGGTCAGTACCGCAAACGAAGGGGATGAAAGGGAGAAAGGCGCACCTTTTTATCCCTTTCTTGATAAAACCTGTTCTTGAAAAGCGAATGAGGGCGGCTACTGCTTACCCCTTCAGCCCCCCGACCAGCGTGGCGGCCATCGAACCCAGTATCAGGAAGCAGGAGGCCGCGCCCGCGTCCACATGCCCGCGTGAACGCTCCCCCAAGCGGCTGGCGCGCCCGATCTTCGCCACCATGTCGAGCGTCGAATCGCGTCCGGCTTCCGCCGCCAGCGCCATGCGCTTGAGCGCCTCCGCGAACGGCACGCCTTCTGCCTGCGCCGCTGCGTACTGTGCCTGCGCCGGAATCAGCGTGTCCAGCAGCGTCTTATCGCCCGCCGCCGCGCCGCCCAAATCCTGCACGCCGTCCAATCCGGCGCGGAGCATCGCCCCGAAGGTGGCCGCGTCAACGTCGGTCTTGTCCCGGCAGGTCGCCGCCATTTCGAGGAAGAATGTGCCGTACAGCGGCCCCATCGCCCCGCCGATTTCGCCGAGCAGCGTGTTGCCAAGTGTCTCCAGCGCGGCGGACACATCGGCATCGGCGTTCAGGCGTTGCAGCGCCATGCCGAAGCCCTTGCTCATGTTCACACCATGATCGCCATCGCCCACCGCGCCATCCAACTCGCTCAAATAGGCGGCGTTGCGCTGAATGGTGACCGCCAGATCGCGCAGGATATTCGCCCCTTGTGCGCCCGGATACATGCTCATACGTTCCCCCGCTTCGGCAGTTGCTTCAGCCCCATGCTGTCGGCTTCCATATCCACCAGTGCTTTCAGTTCGTCGTCCACCTTCATCAGCGTCAGGGTCGCGCCCATCATCTCCAACGAGGTGAAGTAGTTGCCCACATACGGGCGGTAAACGTGCAGGCCGGCGGCGGTCAGCAGCGCCTCAATGCGGTTGTAGAGGATGTACAGTTCCATCACGTATGCTGACGGGACGATCACGGTCAAGGCGGCCTTCGTGCCGGATGACGAG
>CAIVEA010000325.1 GCA_903904765.1 uncultured Chloroflexota bacterium | reverse complement strand
GTTGCGCTGGCGGTGCTGGCGCTGGTGGTGCTGGTCGGTTTGACCATCGTTCGCCCCAATCTGCCGCTGATTACGCGGGCGGCCTCGTCTTTGGAGCGCATGACCCCGAATGCCGATGGCGATTCGGACGTGACCGAATTCTCGTACAGCTTGTCCCGGAACGCTTCCGTTTCCATCTATCTTGAAGCCGCTGATGGTCGCCGTTTCGATTTCCGGCAGGATGAAGCTCGTATCGCGGGCGATTATGCGGTGCTGTTCAGCGGTGTGGTGGGCGGGTATACTCTGCCCGATGAAACTATCAGCGGTGAGGTGCTGCGGCGCTTGATTCCCGATGGCAGCTATACATGGCATCTGGTGGCGAAAGAGGTCGACTCTGGCGCGGAATCCGAAATGTCGGGGGCGTTGATGGTCGAACAGGCGACAACCGATCTGCCCGAACTGATTGATTTCAGCGTTGCGCCGAAGGTGTTCACCCCCAATCAGGATGGTATTGATGATCGTGTGCAGGTCAATGTGTACCTGAACAAAGAAGCCGAGTTGAGTGTATATCTCATCGGGCCGGATGGCGCGAAAATCTACATTCCCGAAGTGGCGGAAGGCCGTCAGCCGGGGGAGGTGGGTCGCCACCTGTTCGACTATGATGGTGGGATTGATCTGGGCGTAGAACCGCCGCCGGATGGCACGTATACGGTGGTGGCTGTCGCGCAGGATTTGGAAGGGCAGCGCGTCCAAAAAACCGACTCCCTCACCCTGCAAACGGGCGGCGATCCGCAGGCCGAAATTGCGCCGCAGCCGAACGGCGTGGATGTGGTGTTCACCACCCGCCCGTATGATGAGCGCTATTTGAGCAATGCCAGCACGGTTGGCGCTCCCATCGAGTCGCCCGATTTGCCCGGTGATCTGGAGTTTTCGACGGTCACGCTGCCGCTGGGCGATTTGCTGGTGTTCAAGCTGACGGTGGAAAATTACGGCAGCGTACCTATTCGCACCAGCGGCCCATGGCCGGGGACGGTCTATCAGCAAGATCAGGTGTGGGGTTCGATGGGTGTGTACGAGGAGTCCGGTTCGTGGCGCGTGGGGATTAACTGCTCCACCACCACCCGCGACTTCCCTTGGCGGTGGGGCGTGGGGTCGCCGGATACGCTGGAGAAGCAGGTGGACGCGACCACCGGACAGACCTACTACTACCTGCCTGCGGGTGCGCGTAGTGTGGTGTGGGGTGCGATACGCATGACCGATCTGGTGGAAGCCCGCAACCCGCAACAATGCTGGGCGGGACTCATCCACGAAGATGTGGAAGTGAGCATCCGCAATTCTCGCGTGGGTGCGCGGGACATCGAACTGGTGGATGTTGCTGCCGGGCAGGGCGGGTGATGCTATAATTCTTTCAGCGCCGATTGCGCCGGAGAAGGGTATCCCCCGATGAAACGCCGTTCACTTATCGTTCTTTGCTGCCTGCTGCTGGCTTTGATGCTGGCTTCTTGCCGCCGCGAGGCCGCGCAGGTGCAGGCGACTGCTGCCCCTACGCTGACCCCCACGCCGCGTTCGACACCGCTTCCGGCGCTGCCGACGGCTGTCCCCATCGGGTCTGCCGAGTTGCCGCTGCAAATGGTGATTCCGCTTTCGGTGGCGGGCGCAAAGGCGGATACGATAGCGGTGCAGGCTGCGCTGCTGGAAAAATCCGGTTTGAACGTAAGTATCGTGGTGGTGGAACGCGAGGCCGATGCGCTGGCGGCGGTCTGTTCAGCGGGGGCGCAGCCTTCGGTGGCATGGTTGGGTGGGCTGGCGTTTGTAGCAGCGCATCAGCGCAATTGTGGCGATGCCGTCTTGCAAGTGCAGCGTGCGGTGCAACGTCAGCAGACGACAGGTGCGGCGGTCAGCCTGATTGCCCCTAAGAAAGGCGCAACGTCACCCGGCGGTTTGCGTGATAAGACGATCTGCCGCCTGAACAACGGCGACCTGTACACGTGGCTGATTCCGGCGGTGATGCTGCGGGCGGCGGGTGTGGACTCTGCCGAAGTGACAACCCGCGATGTCGAGCGCGTGTCGCAGATCGTTCCGGCGCTGACCGCACAGGATTGCGATGCGGCGGGTGTGCCGTCGTCCGCGCTGGCGACAGGCGGCGATCTGGCGGAGGTCAGCGATCAGGTGACGGTGCTGGACGAGAGTCCGGCTTTCCCGTATGCAGTGCTGTTCGTGCCGCCCGAAGTGCCGTTAGGGGCGCGTCTGGCGCTGACGCAGGCG
>CAIVEA010000324.1 GCA_903904765.1 uncultured Chloroflexota bacterium | reverse complement strand
CTGACCTCTGTCGAAATCGCGCCCAAGCTGGCGGAAGGCCAGTCGTGGTTCATCATGCCGCGCAAGTCCATTCTGGATGCGTTTGCTGGCAAGGAAAACCCCGTCCTCACCGCGATGGGCGCTTACGCCGCTGAGGGTGTCCCCGCCGCCCGTCCGTTCCACCCGCGTGTTGCCGAAGCGCAGACCGTTGTGGACGATGCCGCTTCGCAATACCTGACCAATCAGCTGTCGCTGGCCGATGCGATCAAGTACGGACAGGAACAGATCGCCGCGCTGGGAACCTAGTCATTGCAGAACAGACTCAACGTTTTGGGGCGGATGCTGTGCATCCGCCCCGGACTATTCCGGGTACAGTACTCCAAAAATCCCTTTTTTTTCGAAATGCTTATCTCATTAATCTGAAGTTGAACCACTCATGAGTACTCTATCTCGTCAGCCTGCTCGAAAATCCTTCAAGGGGTTAACCTTCCGCCAGCGCACGTATGTGGTCGCCGTCATCCTGTTGATTCCGGCCCTAGCCCTGCGTATCTTCACTGCCTTCTACCCCTTCATCCAGACCGCCTATCTCAGCCTACACCGCTTCAACCCCGCGTTTGATGGCGCGACCGGGCCGGTGTTCGTTGGCCTCGGCAATTTTCAGCGCATCGCCAACGATCCGGTGGTGCGTGCCAGCATCGGTTTCACGCTGACCTTCGTGGTGGTGGCGACCTTCCTTCAGATCACACTTGGCCTCGCCGTCGCCCATTTGCTGGATGCCCCGTTTCGCTTTCGCGGGCTGTCGCGCACCCTCGTCCTCGTCCCGTGGGCGATCCCGATGGTCATTGTGGCGCTCGGCTTCCGCTGGATGTTCGACGACCAGTTCGGCATGATCCCTGATCTGCTGCGGCGCGTAGGCGTGGAAATGAAATGGCTGATTAACCCCAACAACGCCAAAATCGCGGTGATCTCGGTGGCAGTGTGGAAAAGCACGCCGTTTGTGGCGCTGGTGCTGCTGGCGGGGCTACAGGGAATCTCGCAGGACTTATATGAGGCCGCCCGTGTGGATGGCGCGAACTGGTTTACCTCGCTGCGCTACATCACCATCCCCATGATTATGCCCATCATAATCACCACCAGCATGTTCATGGTGGTGTGGCAACTGGCGGTGTTCGACCTGCCCTTCCTGATGACGGGCGGTGGCCCCGGCTTCTCGACCACCGTCATCGCGCAGAAAATCTACCTCGAAAGCAACTCGCTCAATTACGGCTACGCGGCTTCCATCGGCATGGTGCTGGTGGCCATCGTCGCCATTGTCGGCGCGATCGGGCTGTATCTGTTCCGCCGCTTCGATGTGTCCGAGTGAAAGCAGGAAAGCATGACCACCTCGGCAGTCCTCCCCTCGCGTGAACAGGCGGTTTCGCCAGCCAGCAGCTTTGTGCAGCGCCATGCACAAACTTTCCTGTTATACGTCTGCTTCGGCATTTTTGTGGTCGTGGTGTGTGCGCCGTTCTACTTCGTGTTCGTGTCCTCCATCATGCCGTCCACCGAACTGTTTGAAGTGCCGCCCCGGTACTGGCCTAGTACACCTACGCTGGATAGCTACGCCCGCATGATCGATTCTGTCCCGTTCTTCACCTACTACCGGAACTCGCTGATCTTCGCCACCGGCTCATCAGCGCTATCGGTGATCGCAGCCAGCATGGCCGCCTATGCGCTGGCGCGGATTAAGTTCCCCGGCAGTAACATCGTCTATCTGGCGCTCATCCTGTCGGTGGCGCTGCCGCAGATCGCGGTACTCGTCCCCATGTTCGAGACGCTCAAAACCTTCAAGATGATTAGCACCCATCACGGGTTAATCGTCCTGATGAGCAGCCTCGTCTTGCCTTACACCATCATGACGCTGGTCTCGTTCATCAAACAAGTTCCCGCCGAAGTGGAAGAAGCCGCCTACATTGACGGCGCGACCACATGGCAGATCATCCTGCGGGTGGTACTGCCCCTCATCCGTCCGGCGCTGTTCACCATGTTCCTGATTAATTTCATCATTAGCTGGAACGAATTGCTTTACCCGCTGGTTTTTGCCCATAATATAGACACCAAAACCTTGAGCGTCGGCCTGACCGAATTGACCGATCCGGGTTCGACCTATACCAAGCCGTGGGATATGATGAGCGCCCTCAGCGTACTCATGATTATCCCTGTTCTGATGATTATCCTCCTAGGGCAGCGATTGATTATCGCTGGCCTTTCACGCGGTGCAATAAAGTAAGGGAATGGGAGTGGGAGTGGAACAATGCCTGTCGAAAAATCGCATATCAACATCGAGCAAAACACCGAATTTCTGAAGCGATATGCCTTCCTCGAACGCGCCTGTATGCGGACGCTTTCGGGCTGGCTGCCGGGCGTGCCGGAATGGGAGGCCAAGAACGAGTTCGGCCTGCACATCTGGGAAAGCGGCGATTCGGCTGACTTGCTTTACAGCCGCCTGCGCGAACTGCGCTGCTATCAACCGGAACGTGGCATCAGCCCGCGCCTCAAGAAACTGGCGCAGGAACTGGACTACGCCCAGAATTCGGCGGAAGTCATCGCCACCGTGTATCTGGTCGTCAAGAAAGGGCTGCTGGAAGCCTACCGAAATCACCCCGAAGTCACATGGAGCGACTTTGACCGCCCCACCGTGAAGATCACCGAGAAGGTGCTGCCGGCAGTGGAACGGCAGGTGGCATGGGCGGAGAAGTTCTTCGCGGGCATCGAGAAGGACTATCCGGGGTGGGAAGCGTGGCGAGACTACCTCGCGGGGCTGCTGGCGGCGGACGGGGGCATCACTGGCACCGCAACGCCGACTGCCGAACCTGCTGCACCCGCGCCGCGTCCGCTGCTGCTGCCGTGGAAGGAATGCCAGCGCGTGAAAAGCTGGCCGATCTTCGACCCCTCGGTGGATGTCGAACCGGATCGCAAGCAGAATGCCGAAGCCCATCGCCTGTGGCGCTTCAAGCACTACGTCAACGAGATGACGGCTGCCGAAACGCTGGGTTCGATCCTGTGGATGACCCCCGAAATGACGTGGGAATACCAGTACAACGTGTCGCGCCATCTGTGGGACGAAATCCGTCACAGCCAGCTAGGGCAGATTCGCGTGCAACAACTTGGTCTGAAAGTGGAGAACATCCCGCAGGTCGTCCAGATTTACAACGTCATGATGACCCTGCCCGCTGTGGATCAGTACGCGCTCCTGACCACCGTCATCGAGCCAAACGGGATGCCGGAAAAGAGCGCCAACCGCGAACACTGGGAGGAGATCGAAGACGACATCTCGGCGGCGGCGGTCAGCTACGACTGGAGCGACGAGAACTTCCACATTCGCTGGGGCAAAAAGTGGACACCCGTCTTGCTGCAAACCTACGGCTACAAAGAAACGCCGGAAGAAATCGCCGCCCGCACCGAAGCATGGCTGATGGAGCATACGCCCGTCCGCATGCAAGCAAAAATGGCAGTGGATGCCCACGAAAAGCACACGGGACGGTTTGACAATTAGGGGAGAGAGTCCCTTCACTCCTCAATCCCCTCTCCAAACCGTTGAGTAGATCGGTGGAGAGGGGGATGTTCTAATCCCCCCCCTCGCCGATTGAGTCCATAGTCCTCGCAACTATCTTTGAAAAACACTGACTAGCCGGGAATAACAGCAACTACACGAAAACCTGTAGCGAGGCTATTTTCATGTTCAAATGG
>CAIVEA010000323.1 GCA_903904765.1 uncultured Chloroflexota bacterium | reverse complement strand
TTCCATCTAGGGTCGGGCATGGCGGATGTGGTCGCCACCGGCATCTGGAATCGCATCATGATTAGCGATTTGGGCTATGCCGCCACTCCAGTGGGTCTGCTGGTCAGCCTGCGCTATTTCCTTGCGCCCCTCAGTGTGTGGGCGGGACGCATGTCCGACCAGCATGTGGTCTTCGGCTACCGTCGCCTGTTCTGGATATGGCTGGGGCGGCTGATGATGGCCGCCAGCGTGTGCAGTCTGGGCGTGAGTACGGCGGCACTGACGGCGGGCGGCGGCGCGGCGGGCATGACCGGGCAGGATGCGGGTTTGTGGACAGTGATCGTGCTTTCGATGCTGCTGTTCAGCTTGGGCAACGCTTTCTCCGGCGGCACATTCCTCGCGCTGATCTATGACCGTTCCAGCGCGGCACAGCGCGGGCGGGCGGTTGGCATCGTGTGGACGTTCCTGCTGGTGGGCTTCGCGGTGGGCGGCGTGGTGTTCGGTCTGATGCTGCCCGCGCAGAAAGACGGGCAGACTGGCCTGACCTTCACCCCGGAACGCTTGCAAAACGTGTTCGTGCTGGGCGGCCTCATCCTCGGCGTGTTGTGGTTTGTGTCGTTGCTGGGCGAAGAAAAGCGGGCGCGTTCGGAGGCGGTTGTTTCCGGCCAGTCCGAGTACAGCACCTCGATCCGCGCAGACCTGAAACTCGCCATGAGCCAGCGCCCGATGCGCTTCTTCTTCTGGTATCTGGCGCTCTCGATGTTCTTCGCCTTCTCGCAGGATTTAATTCTCGAACCGTTCGGCGGGCAGGTGTTCGGTATGGATGCCCGCATTACCACCCGCTTCACCTCGTACTGGGCTTCGATGGCGATCCTCGGCACAGTGGTGTTCCTGTTCGTGGCGCGGCGTTACAAATGGTGGACGAATACGCGCATGTCGGTGCTGGGTGTGGCGCTACTGGTGGTAACGTTCGCCGTGTTCGCAGTCGCCGCCTTCGCGCAGATTCGCCCGCTGGTCACGCCGGGGCTGATCCTGCTCGGTCTGGGGCTGGGTATCTGGAACGTGGGGACGCTGGGGCTGATGATGGAGATGAGTCCGTTCGGGCGGGCAGGCACATTCCTCGGCTTCTGGACGCTGGTGGTCACGCTGGCGCGGGGGATGGGCGTGGCAGGCGGCGGCATTTTGCGTGATCTCGGCCTCGCCGCCAGCGGCAGCCTGCCCATCGCTTATGGTGCAGCTTTCGCGCTGGGCGTGGTGGGGCTGGCGGTGTCCTTGTGGGCGCTGCGGCAGGTCAAGGTGGAGGCAGTTAACGGCGAACAGGCTACCAGCGCCGAAGCGGTGCTGGCTGCCGCGATGGATTAAGTTTCTGGCGGGTGGCGGATGCACGGTGATGAGCAGCTTACGAGCAAATGGAGATGATACCGTGACTTATGAAGCACCCCCTCCTCTTGGTGGATGGTATCTGCCAGACTTCGTGCGTCAGGCCGAATTGCTTGAAGATGTCCAACGCTTGCTCGTTCGTCCACTTCTCCCAGTGCGGGTTGAGATGATTGCCGTACCACACGTTGGCGAAGTTCCACACGGTGGATAGCGGCTGAACATCCCCGCGTGCGATCCGGTGCTGGGCGCACCAGCGTGCCACATCGCGCACACTGTCGAACAGCAGCATGGTACTGCATGTGTAGATGACATTATCCCACGCTTTCGTCATCGGAATTGGGAAATGAATGTAGAAATCGGTTTCCACCAGTTCGCCGTCCCGGATGTGTATTTCGACTTGCTGCTTGTCTGCGCCCAACGTCGTCGTGATGGTCGTATCGCAGTTTAACAGCGCTGCCACGCCCAACGAGCACCACGCACAGTTGCCCCAGCGGACTTTATCAGCTGTGCGAACGGTGAAATCGGTCGGCGCTAACGAGAACGGATGAATCACCCATATCCGTGCGCTATTGGGTCAAGACCACCACAGCGCAAGTCCACGCCACAGGCTATAATCCCACCTGTTTTATCCATCTATTCAACCCTAGAGCGCCGACTGTGACCCGTCGCTACGACCAAATCCTTGTTGTAGATATTGAATGCACCTGCTGGGAACGGCATACGCCCCCCGGTCAGGAGAACGAAATCATCGAAATCGGGCTGTGTATGCTCAAGCCAGCAACGGGCGAGCGTGTGGAAAAGCGCAGCCTGCTGGTGCGCCCCGAACGCAGCACCGTGAGCGACTTTTGCACCTCGCTCACCACACTCACACAGGAGCAAGTGGACAGAGGCATGAGCTTTGCCGAAGCCTGTCTGATTCTGGAAAAACAGTACCGGGGACGACAGCGGGTGTGGGCGAGCTATGGGGACTATGACCGCCAGCAATTCGAGCGCCAGTGCGTGGCGCGGGGCATCCAGTACCCGTTCAGCCCCTCTCACCTGAACATCAAAACCCTGTTCACGCTGATCTGCGGCCTGCGCCACGATTTGGGCATGGCGCAGGCTATGGAACATCTCCAACTACCGTTGGAAGGCCGTCACCACCGGGGTGATGATGACGCATGGAACTCGGCAGCCATGCTGTACCGGCTGCTGAACGAGCGCAAGGGTTAGCCTTCCCGCAGCGCCGCAGCGAACGCTGATAGACATCAGTAATAACCAGAGATACAGGCAGACTAGCGCACCTGCACCCGCATCATGGCAGGTGATTTGAATCCCATCGCCACCCCCACAACCGGTTCGGATGGCTTCCCAACGTTTTCCAAATGAAAACGGCGACAGAAAGTTGCCAGCACCAGTGGGGCTTCCATCAGCGCAAAGCCATTCCCAACGCAAATGCGTGGGCCAGCCCCAAACGGGATATATGCACCTTTGGGCAAGCTCTTCTCGAATCCTTCATCCAACCAGCGTTCCGGTTGGAATGCCTCCGGTTCAGGGAACCAGCGGGAGTCATGATGATTGGCATACTGGTTGATCTGAATGATTGTGCCTTTGGGGATGCGGTTGCCATCCTCAAGATCGAGGTCTTCCAAAGCGCGACGGATAATCAATATCGAAGGCGGATACAGTCGCAGTACTTCCTGAATCACCGCCTGTAGATATGGCATTCGGCTGAGATCATCTGCCGTCGGCACACGGTCGCCTATGGCAGCATCCAGTTCTGCATGGACTCGTTCCTCGACGGCCGGATGGCGTGCGAGTTCGACCAGTGCCCAGCTCAGTGTGGTAGCAGTCGTTTCGTGCCCGGCAATAAAAAGAGTCATCACTTCGTCTCGAAGCTGGTTCTCACTCATGCCCTCGCCAGTTTCAGGGTCGGTCGCAAACAGCAGCACCGAAAGCAAATCCTCTCGTTTTTCGTCTTCCGCTTTGCGCTCTCGAATCAAGCGGTAGATGATCTGATTCATGCTTGCGACTGCTTCCCGTTTGCGGCGCATTATGGGCAGTGGAAATGAATCGGGTAGGAATGCCATTAAAGGTGAACGGCTCTGCACAGCCAGCGAGTCGCCCAGCATTTGCATACTTCGCGCAATGGCTTCGGTATCAGCAGAAATATCCGTTTTGAATAGCGCATCTACCACGATTCGTAGCGTGAGTGCTCGCATGTCTGCGGGTACATCGCGGACTTTACCTTGCATCCACTTTGTGGCCAGTTCTTCGGCTAAAGCGACAATCCGTTCACCATAACGCCCGATCCGCCCGTGATGGAAAGCCGGTTGAATCAGCTTGCGCTGACGCTTCCATGTCGCGCCTTCGCTGACCAATAGGCCATCCCCGAACGAAGATCGGACAAGTTTCTTGATGATTTCGGGCTTTTCCAACTTGTCGGCCAGTTTGACGAGGAGCGTGTGGACATGATCGGGATGATAGACGAGCACCTGTCCCAAACCAAACGGTGCGGGTAAAAAGACCAGATCGCCATGCTCACGGCGCATTCCAACAGAGAACTCAATTGCATCACGGGCGAACCACTGCTGAGCCTTGAGCCATGAAGCGGTGCTAGGATGAACGGCCATTTTAAGGTTTCCAATCATGCCCGGATGATACCGGTTTGATACAATCATATAATTTTTTAAGTCTTACACGCCAACTTGCGGCACATTAAGCCCGAACAGCGTGCAGCGCCGCTGCGAACGCCTCGGCCTTCGCCAGCAGCGCAGCATAGCCGGTTGCGTCGGGCGGGTTGCGGCGGAAGCGCAGGTTTAACACGCCGTCCGCATAGGTGGCGTGCAGGTGCTGACCGCTTTTAAGCACGGGGACAGTTTGCGCCAACCATGCGGCGGTTCGGGCGGGGTCGTTGTCAGTCGCGCTCACTAGACAGTGATAGGCCGTGTCGAAATCTGCATCGCCGCTAGCAACCGGACGCAATCCGCTGACGGTCAACTCCGCGCCGACGCGGTGCTGCACCCAGAAGGCGGGCGCGGACGGTGGTGGGGTGAGCGTCAGGCGAATGTGGACATGCGGTGCGCGGCGACCTTCCCCCGGCCCACGTTCGCGCCATGCGCCCACCAG
>CAIVEA010000322.1 GCA_903904765.1 uncultured Chloroflexota bacterium | reverse complement strand
CCCCGCCATTATGGGTGTGAGCATCCTGATCGCCGCTATTTATGTGGGAGTGAATTTCATCGTTGACATCCTTTACTACTTCCTTGACCCGCGAATCCGCCTCGCGTAGCTTCCTGCGGGATATCGGGCGGATGTTGCGTCGCAATCCGCTGGTGCTGATCGGCCTGCTGATGATTATCGGCTATGTGCTGGTGTCGTTGGTCTCGCCGTCCATTATCCCGCGTGACCCGATGAAGCAGGATGTGAGCAACCGCCTGAAGCCCCCTTCGGCAGATTTTTCGTTTGGCACGGACGAGCTAGGGCGTGACATTTTCAGCCGGGTGCTGGTTGGCTCACGCATCACCATTCCGGCGGGTGTCATTGTGGTGGTCATCGGCAGCGCACTCGGCACATTGATCGGCGCGGTGGCCGGCTATGTGGGCGGCGTGTGGGACGAGATCATCATGCGCCTGACCGAGTTGTTCATGGCGTTCCCTACCATCATTCTGGCGATGGCGGTCACGGCTGCCTTAGGGCCGGATATTCGTAACGCGATTCTGGCGCTGGTGGTGGTGTGGTGGCCCAGCTATGCCCGCCTGATTCGCGGGCTGGTGCTGGATGTGAAATCCAAAGAGTTTGTGGACGGGGCGCGCAGCGTGGGCGCTCCCGACTTTTACATCCTGTTCCGCACGGTGCTGCCTAACTGCCTGTCTCCGGTGGTGGTGCTGGCGACGCTGGACATCGGCAACGCCATCCTCACCTTTGCCGGACTCAGCTTCCTCGGCCTCGGCCCTGACCCGTCCTCGCCGGAGTGGGGGCGCATGGTATCCATCGGCATTGATTTCTTCGACCAGTGGTGGATGTGGCTGTACCCCGGCATGGCGATTGCGCTGCTGGTGATGGCCTTCAACTTCATCGGCGATGGCGTGCGCGACATCCTCGACCCGCGTCTGCGCGGCAAGTAGGGGTATAATCACAGGTGTCGGTTTATGGATGAGATGCCCTCATGCTGACCCCTTTACGCCTGTACACCGTTGCGGAGTTGGAAGCGTTCGAGTCGCTGCCGGAAAACGCCAATCGGCTGTTTGAACTGGTCAACGGGGAGATTGTCGAGAAGGCTATGCCGACGGAATTACACGGATTGATCGTCGCCAACCTGATTGCGGCACTCTGGTTGTTCATCAAGCAGTCCGGACTAGGGCGGGTGGGCGTGGAGATTCGCAGCCAATTGCCTGTGGATGCTCATAACGCCCGCCAACCGGATATTTCCTACTATGCCGACACGTCGCGCCCGATTGTCGAACGGGGCGCGGTGGCGACTCTCCCTGATCTGGCGGTGGAGGTGAAATCACCCGATGACACCTACCGCTTGATGCGCGAAAAGGCGGATTATTATCTAGCCAACGGGTCGCGCATGGTGTGGTTGATTTACCCCGAGAAGCGCCTTGTGGAAGCGCACACCCCGGATGGCTTTGATTTGCTCGGTGAAGCGGACACCTTGACGGGTGGCGCGGTGCTGCCCGGTTTCGCGCTGGCGGTGAAGGACATCTTCCCGGCCTCATAACACACTCAACCCCTGCCCTTCTCCCTCATGGCGAAGGGTGTAAGACAAACAGGTGGTTTTGCTTCCCCTCTCCAGCGGTACTCCGCGTTACGGAGAGGGGATTGAGGGGTGAGGTTCTAGATGGCTTCTCACGCCTGCTTTCTCGTCAGGCGGTTGGCGTAGAACGTCACCACCAGAATGCCCACGCTCAACAGCGCCCCCACGCCGAACGCCTGCTGAATGCCGATCTGATCGGCGGCGGCGGCCAGCAATTGCGGCATAGCGAGGATGCCAATGCCGGAGGTCATCGAAATGCGGGCACTGGCGCGGTTGGTGTTTCCCACCGCGACGGCAGTCGCCGCCGACAGCGTGAGGGGGAACAGGTTCGCCACGCCCAGACCGGACAGGAACAGCCCGATCACGTTGATAGCCGCCACGCGCCCCAGCCACAACATCGGGAAGCCAACCAGCACGATGAGCGCCGCGATTTGCAGCAACCGTCCTGTGGGATAACGCCGCGTCAGGT
>CAIVEA010000321.1 GCA_903904765.1 uncultured Chloroflexota bacterium | reverse complement strand
GAGTCTGGATGAACTGCTGTCGCCACAGCGGGATGAGGCGGAAGAACGTCGCCCAGCGCGGCGGTGAGCGTTCTTGCCCCTCTAATGCGACAGTCGCGCTGCTTGCGAGCCAGCGCGACTGTCATTCTGCAACTATCACAGACATTCCTTCTGTAGATGCCCTACCGGGTATCTGTACCTGCGGTTAGCAGGTCTGCCACTGACTATTGGGTTGTTCGAGTTCTACCTCCAAAGGTGGTAGTCCTTTCTCCAACCTTTGATTCCAGCATAGTCCTATATTGGGCAGGTGGGGGACGCGGAATGTCATATAAAAAATATGACAAACATCACACTTGATGAATCCGCCGCACTATGCTGTCGAAGTTCATCAGCGGCACAATGATGTCCTGCTGCATCCACGCTGCGCCGGACTTCACACCATCAAATCCTTCAACTGTGTACCGCGCTTCCGGGTTCAAACCCTGCAACCGCAGGCGTTGGGGCAGCGCCGGATCGGGAATGAAGGTGCGGAAGGCGAACAGCACGCCCTCGCACTTGTCCTTGCTCATGTACTGCACGCCACTCAGGCCGCCCCCGAACTGCGCCGAACGCAGGCGGTACTGGTCGCCCAACTGCACAATGGGGCGAATCTGCTTGTATAGCGCGATCCAGCGGCGGGCTTCTTCGCGCTCGGATTCGCTCCAGCGGGTGATGTCCGCGCTGATGCCTAACACGCCGCACATGGCTGCATGGAAGCGGAACGTGAGCGACACCTCGCGCTCCATCTCCGTAACCTGCGCCTCCATCACGAGGGCGGGCATCGCCAGCGAGAAACCTTCCTGAATGCCCAAGCGGGCAGTAGCACGGGTGTTATCGCTGGGCCACACCTGATCGGCATAGCGCAGGATGCCCATATCCACGCGCCCACCACCGCCGGAGCAGCTCTGGAACAGCACATCGGGATGGCGTTCGCGCAGCGTCTGCCACAGGCGATACACACCCTGCACATAGCGCACCCATACCTCGCGAGCTTCGCCTTCGTAATCCGGCCAACCCGGTTCACTTACGGTGCGGTTCATATCCCACTTGATGAACTTGATCGGATTATCGCTCAGGACTTTATCCAGTTTTTCGATCAAGTAGTCCTGCACATCCTTGCGGGCGAGGTTCAGGATGAGCTGTCCGCGTCCGGTCACGCGCTCACGGTTGGCGAAGTGCAGCACCCAGTCGGGATGAGCGCGGTACAAATCGCTGTCGGGATTGACCATTTCCGGCTCAATCCAGATGCCGAAATCCATGCCGAGCGCGTTCACACGATCAACCAGCGGCTTCAGTCCGTCCGGGAATTTCTCCGCGTCCGGCCACCAGTCGCCCAGCCCGGCGTTATCGAGCTTGCGCCCGTGAAACCAACCGTCATCCATCACGAACAGTTCCACGCCGAGGCTGGCGGCCACTTCCGCCACGCGGCTCTGCGACTCGACATCCACATCGAAGAACACCGCTTCCCACGAGTTGTACAGCATGGGGTGAATCACGTTGCCATGCGGAAGGAGCGTCTGACGCACATAATCATGCAGCGTGCGGCTGGCCGCGCCGAAGCCGTCCAGCGTATAGCCGGCAATGGTGGTGGGCGTGACAAAATCCTCACCGGGACGCAGCGCCCAGCCGAAGTCCCAATCGTTCAGGCCGATGTTGATGCGTGTCGAGCCGAAATCGGTGGCCTCCGCCGCGATCTTCCAGTTACCACTCCACGCCAGCGCCCCAAACCACACCTCGCCGCCGGTTTCCGTTGCGCCGCGATCCAGCGCGAAATACGGGCTGTGGTGGTGGCTGGTGTGGATGCGGCGGCTTTCCAGCACGGTCACGCCCTGCGCCAGCGGAGCGCGTTGAATCTGGAACTCGCCCATCCAGTGACCGTAGAGGTGCGTCAGGTGATACGGTTCGCCCTCCGGCACATGCCACTGTGCCGACCACACGCGCTCCAACTGAATCGGGTCACTGCCGGTATTCCGCAGTGTCGCCCAGCGTTCGATCAGGTCGTATTCCGGGTAGGCGCGGTAATGCAGCGTGACGGTCAGCGGGTAGTGCTGGTCACGCAGGTGCAGCCGCAGTTCTTCGCCCTCCACCTCGGCGCGGTCAAAGGCCAGCACCGTCGTGCGCGTGCCATCGCTGAAGGTGGTTTTCAGGCACGGTTCGGTAAACTTGATCTCATGGAAGGTGGGAAATTCTTCCTGTGTGCGCTGCGGCGCGTTGTTGAACGAAGCCCAGCCCTCCGGCGTGGGGGTGGCGGGATAGTCCTCGATATAGGGCAGTTTCGCGCCCCAGTAACGGTGTGTGAGCAGCCCCGCCGCGTTGATACCCAGCGCGTAGGCCGTGTGCTGGGTTTCCAGCACCCATGCGTTATTTTGACTGCGAACAGGCATTGTCATCCTCTCTGAAGCACTTCTGAAGCAACCTGTCAGGCGATATCATCTGTCCAATGTTTCAGACTATACCATACCGCCACACCCAAAATGAACAGGGCTTCCGCCGCCCAGACGAGCGCCCACAGCCACGCGGGCAGCAGCGGCGTGAACTCGGCGGCGAAGGCAGCGGCATCGTTCCGCACCAGCCCCAGCCCTGCGCCGCTGTTGCCGATCAGATACCACAGGTCGAGGACGGCGTTCAGCCCGCACAGGATCGCCAGCACGTTCAGGATGATGCGCGTCACGTCGGGCGCGGCTTTCCATGCCAGCGCCAGCAGCACCGCGCCGAAGCCTAGCCCCACCAGCAGCGCCGTCCCCGCCCCGCGTGCGTACAACACGGTCAGCACCAGCACCGCTACGCCCAGCAGCGCCGCAATCAGGCGCGGGCGGTGAAAGCGGTTGGTCAGCCAGAACAGCAGCCCGCCGAACAGCGCCGCCCCCAGATAGCCACTGGGCAGGATGATCGCCCGGATGCCGCCCGCCGTCGCCGCCTGCCCCGCGCCGTTGGCGAAAATCTCGAAGCTGAGGAAGCGTCCGCCCGTGAGGAGCGCCGCCAGCCCGTGACCGGATTCGTGGGCGAAGGTCACAAACAGGCGGAAGGGATACAACAGGAAATCCAACTGCGGCACATTCCACAGCACCAGCACGATCAGGCCAGCGACTAACGTCAGCCCGAAGGAACGCTGGGCGCGGCTGCGTTTCATCTGCATGATTTCTCCTCGAATCGGCTACAATAAAGGCTCATCAAACGGGCGCATTCGGATTGAGGTTAGCCCTCACCCCCTCTCCCAACCGTTGAGTACAGCTAGGTGAGGGGAGCTAAACAGCCGGTACATCTTGTCTTACACCCTTCGCTCTGAGGGAGAAGGGATGGGGATGAGGGTATTGACCCCATTTCCGAATAAACCCTCATCAAACTGGAAACGGAGTCTTGCCCATGCCCGCCCCAAAAACATCCGACAAACTGCGTTTCGGCACAGTGGGTTCGCCCCAGACCACGCCGGTTTCCGGCACGCCTGCCGCCATCGCACATATCCGCGAACTGGGACTCGACCATCTGGAAATCGCGTGGGTGCAAAGCGTGCGGGTGAGCGACGAAACCTGCGCCGAGATCAAAGCCGCCGCACACAAGGCGAATGTGACGTTGAGCATCCATGCGCCCTATTATATTAACCTGAACAGCCAGACGGCGGAACTGATGGCGAAAAGTGACGAACGCCTACTGGCCGCCGCCCGCAAAGGCTATCTGGCCGGCGCGAAGGACATCATCTTCCACCCCGGCAGTTACCACAGCCAGCCGCCGGAGCAGGTGTACGAACGCGCCAAAGAAAAGCTGCTGGAACTGACCGCCATCCTGCGCGGCGAAGGGGTGCAGGTTAATCTGCGCCCGGAGACAATGGGCAAAGGCGCGATGTTCGGCAATCTGGACGAGGTGGTGCAGTTGAGCAAAGATGTGCCGGGGGTGCTGCCCTGCATTGATTGGGCGCATCTTCATGCGCGGCGCG
>CAIVEA010000320.1 GCA_903904765.1 uncultured Chloroflexota bacterium | reverse complement strand
GTACCAGATTCGCCAGCCGCCCGCGTGAAAGCAGCTCACGGTTCATGGTGTGCAGCGCCTCGCTGTTGAACGAGTACACGCGGAAGTTCCCTTCCGGGCGCACCGTCACCAGCCCCAGCATCTTCAGCGCCCCCAGATGTTCCGAAACAGTCGGCTCTTTCAGCTTGAGCATCTGCGCCAGTTCGCGCACGGTGCAATCACGGCTGGCGAGGATACCGGCGATCTTCAGCCGTTTATCGTTACCCAGCACCTTGAAAAAATTCAGTAGAGTCTCAAATTCCTCATTGGTCATGTTGACCCCCTTCCATTTCGGAATTTACCTAATTAGGAGAATACCGAAATAGGTTATTCCTGTCAAGTGTTTCCAAACCCTGTACAGCGCGGTACAATCCGGCCTTCAACCTGTAAGTTGCCTTTATGATGTCCCGTTCCGATCTTCTGGTGTGAGGAGAACATCGATTCGTCTATGACGGATGTACGCTGGACAAGTTTTGACCTCATCTTTTTCGACTGCGACAGCACCCTCTCGGCTATCGAAGGCATAGACGAACTTGCGCGGTTCAAAGGCAAAGAATGGCGCGTGGGCGTTCTGACCGAGAAGGCCATGAATGGCGACCTCGACCTGAGCGAAGTGTATGGTAAGCGCCTGCAAGCCATCCGTCCCACACGCGGCCAACTGAAAGCCATCGAAGATCGCTACTGGGAAACCATCGTGCCGGATGCTGAAGCGGTAGTGGTGGCGCTGCGGGCGTTGGGCAAGCAGGTGTTCATCGTCAGCGGCGGGCTGGCTGAACCTGTGCGCGGCTTCGGCAAGCGGCTGGGCGTGCCGCCGGAGAATATCCGCGCTGTGGAACTGGAATACAATGAACTCTCCGGCGAATGGTGGCGTTATCACCAGCCGGATACCCGTCACAGCCAGACCTATCTGGATTACAACGAAGGGCCGCTGACGGTTTCCAGCGGCAAATCGGCGATCATTCAAGGGCTGGCAGCGGGCAAACACGGGCGCAAGCTGATGATCGGTGACGGTGCGAGTGATCTGGCCGCCCGTCCGGTTGTGGATATGTTCATCGGCTTCGGCGGCGTGGTCGCCCGCGAAAAAGTGATTAGCGGCGCAGATGTGTTCATTCACGTCAATTCGCTCGCGCCGGTGCTGCCGCTGGCGGCTGGCCCTGCCGGATATGCCCGCGCTGTCGGCACGCCGCATCAGGCGCTGTTCGATAAAGGGCTGCAACTGGCAAAAGATAACGGCATTACCCTGAAGGGCGACGACCTGTACACCGCCTTCTGGAAAGCATTTGAGGGATTGTAGTATGACGTTCAAGGGACAGTTCGAGGCCATTATTTTCGATATGGATGGCCTGCTGGTGGATTCGGAAACGGTGTGGGAAGAAGCCGAAAATGCCGCGCTGGTGGCGCATGGCGTTACGCCCGATCCTGCCGTCCGCAGCCAGTTGGTCGGCCTGCGGAATGATGTGTTCCTCGCCCGGATGATCGAAATTTACCGAATGGATGTCAGCATTCAGGTGCTGCATGATGATGTGATTGGCCGGATGCTGCAACTCATCCCGCGTATCGTGAAGCCGCAGCCGGGCGCACGCGAAATCCTGCGCTATGTGGCGGAGAACGGCATCCGTACCGCGATTGCCTCCAACTCCCCGACGGTGATTGTGGAGGCGACGGTGAAATCGCAGGGGTGGGAGTCGATATTCACCACCCGCTGCTCGGCTGATCTGGTGCAGCACGGCAAGCCCGCGCCGGATATTTACCTGAAAGTGGCTGATCTGCTGGGTGTATCCCCGGCGGCGTGTCTGGCGCTGGAGGACAGTGCGAACGGCGCACGGGCGGCGGTGGCGGCAGGCATGACAACCTTCGCCGTGCCGGATTTCTCGCACACGCAGTTGGAAGCGTTCGAGGGGGTTACGCCCCATGTGTACGAAAGTTTGCATTCCGTCCTCGCGTTTCTGCGCGGGGAATTGATGACGTAAAGACCGATTATGGAAGGGTGGCGGCGCTGATGTTGAGCAAACAGATTCAAGCATGGTTGGTACATCTGTACACCATGTCCGGCGGTGTGCTGGGGATGCTGGCCCTGTTCGCGGCTGCCGATGGGCAAATCCGCCTCTCCTTTTTTATGTTGATCGCCGCCGCGCTGATTGACGGCACGGACGGGATGCTCGCCCGCAAGGTGAACGTCCGCAAAGTGCTGCCCAAATTCGACGGCTCGATGGTTGACAACGTGATTGACGTGCTGACCTACGTCTGGGTTCCGGTGTTCATCATGGGCAGTCAGGGATTGGTTCCGCATGTGCTGTGGACGGTCATCCCCATCCTCGGCGCGTTGTACGCTTATGGGCAGGTGGACATGAAAACCGAGGATGCTTTTTTCCTCGGCTTCCCCAGCTACTGGAACGGTGTGGCGCTGTACCTGTTCTGGCTGCGGCCTGAACCCGTCGTGGCGGTGCTGATGGTGGTCATCCCCGGCGTGCTGTCGTTTATTCCCACGCGCTACCTGTACCCCAGCAAGAACTCGATCTTGAGCAAGACTTCATGGGTGGGCGGCTTGATCTGGGCGGCGCTGGTGTTCTTCATGTTGCTGCAAGAAACGCCGGACTCGCGGTTGGTGCTGCTCAGCCTGATCTATCCGGTGTGGTACATGCTTAGCAGCTTCTGGGTGGACAACCGCCTGCGGCAGGGCAAATCCGTCCCCGGCGCACGACGTTCGTCGGCCTAAACCCCTATGTAACCCCATTTGACCAACCGCACACTGCTGCGGTTGGTTTTTTGTGCGGCATGATGGTTTGTATGCACGGTTCTTTAGTACCACTACCTGCCAAAAAAACCCTAATTTGACCGAAATGAAACCGTTTACAAACGGTACTAGCCACAAAGTCACTTTGTTGGCTGCCCCCTGCTTCCTTACAATGGGCGCAGAAATAGAAATTGTAAGCGAACCCGTATGTGAAGGACGCTGCGCTATGAACCGACTTCGCAATCTCATCATCGTCTTGCTCAGTGCGCTGTTCATCGTTGCCGGAAATGGGGCTGCCTCCGCGCAGACCGCTGGCGCGAATACCACCCTGATTCGCTTAGGGCAGGGCTATAGCGATGTCATCCCGCGCCAGATCGTGCGTGCTGTGAATGACCGTGTGTATGTGTTCGGCGGTGCGGGGCAATACCTCACCCGCATCGTGGGCTATGCCAGCACCTCGGCCTTGCCCGTCAGCAGCGCCGAATTTGTGCAGGTTGCCAATATCACTGAAGCCGCCAACGTGATTTCGCTGGACACAGCCTACAATGGCAGCACGTTCATCTTCGTGACTGCCAACCTCCAGAACGGGCAGGTGCGCGTGTACCCGTTCGATGTCGCCGCGCAAACTATGCGTACTCCGGTGACACTGTTCACCAACAGCGCGACAGTGGCAGGGGACTATCTCGGCACATCGGGCATATCCACTGCGATTGACCGCAGCGGCGATTTCCACATCGTGTACTGGACGAACGGCAACCGCCTTGTGCATCAGCGTTACACCGTCAACAACACCAGTGGGGCGCTGACCGCCGCTGGAGCCAGCACTACAGTGGACACGGCTGGCAGCGCCAATCACCCCAGCATCGCTGTTTCACCCGCCGACAACTCGCTGACGGTGGCGTGGGTTTCGGAAGCGACTGCGCCCGCCCGCATTCTGGGGCGGCTGCGCGACGCGACCGGCACATGGGGTGCGGTGGAAACCATCAGCACTGGCGCGGTGTGGACGAGCCGCAGCGCCGGGGTGAACATAGATCAGGGGCCGGGGTTGGTGATGGACAGCACCGGCAAACGCTATTTGACCTATATCGAAGCGATCGATTCCACCGGATTTTACGGGCGTACCCACTGGGTGACGGGACTTCGCAGCGGCGCGGCGGTAGTCTGGACGGATCAGCAAACACCGTACTATTCGCATGACCCCGCCCCGGCGGTGAACAACCTCAACGAAGTTTTCATCATCGGGCATGGTGCCGATTCAGCCAATCGCCAGATGAACCTGTACAGCCGTCGCGTGACGGGTGGTGTGTGGGGCGCAGAAGAACTGCTGGCGACCCCGCCTGCCAATGGCACATTCGATGCCAGCCCGTCGGTCAAATGGTCGGCGGTGGGCTGGAATCGCCCCGACACGCTCGAACTGACGATTTTCAACGCCGTTGGCAGCAACTACAACAACACCGAGATGTACTATGTGCGTGTGGGCGGCAGCACGACAGTCGCCCCGACGGTCATCCCGTCGCTAACCCCCACATTGCGCCCCACGACAGCACCGACTACCGCGCCCACGCAGGTAGTGGCTGCCAGCCCCACGCCGCTGCCCGTCGTTGCCGGAGCACAGACCGTCACGGTCAGCGTGAGCAGCGCCAGTGATGATATGAACGAAGAAAGCGGCGTGTTGCAACCGGGTGCGACCAGCCTGTGGATCGGCAACGGGGGTTCGCCGCTGGGCGGTTATCTCGGCCTGCGCTTCGCCAGCCTGCCCATCCCGAAGGGCGCGGTCATCCAGTCGGCAGCGCTGCAATTCTATTCGACCACTTCACAATGGATTGCCATTGCGCTCGAAATTGGTGTGGAGAACAGCAGTGGTGGCACGTTCGGGACGGGGGCGCTGCCTTCGGCGCGTCCGCTGAATGCCACGCGGGTGAATCACAACTCCAATGTGTCGTGGTCTGCGAATACATGGTACACGCTGGAGAATGTCACACCGCTGGTGCAGATCGCCGTCAACCGCGCTGACTGGAACAGCGGCAACAGCCTCGCACTGGTGCTGCACGGCCTGAAAACCAACTGGTCGCGCAAGTTCGCCGCCAGTTTCGAGGCCGGAGCCGCCCTCGCGCCGCGCTTGAGTATCAGCTATAGCGTGCCTGCCGCGCCTACCGCGACGGTCATCCCGCCGACAGCCACACTCGTCCCGACCAGTGTGCCGCCCACGGCGACAGCCACGCTTGTACCGCCGACGATTGTTCCGCCGACGGCAATCCCAACAGAGATGCCGACCAGCGCCCCAGCGACGGTCATCCCAACGGATGTGCCGACCAGCATTCCGCCGACAACTATCCCGACAGATATTCCCACGAGCGCACCGCCGAGCGTTCCGCCGACAGCGGTTGTGCCGGATGGCGTTCCCGGCCTGCGCGTGGAAATCGCCAGCGCGATGGGCGGCCTCGCCAGCACGGTCACAGTCAATCTGGCGCTGTACAACATCACCAACCTGTACGGTCTGGATGTGCAGTGCGCGGTCAATCCGGCAGTGCTGCTGGGCAGCGGTGCGACGGGTGGTGATGGCTTCAACAACAGCAATAGCTTCATCGTGGATCAGGGGTATCAGGCCGATGGGCGCTGGCGTTTGGCCGCCAGCCGCTTGCAGCCGAATCCTCCGATCATGGGTAACGCGCTGGCCTTCAGCCTGAACTATCTGGTGATCGCGGGCGGTTTGAGCGACATCACCTGTACCGCGCTGGGTGTTGACCCCGATGGGCGCGACATCCCGCTGCTGGTCATTCCGGCGCTGATGGATTTGTCGCCCACGCCTGCGCCCGCCGCGCCGACGGCCACGCCCGTGCCACCCACCGCAACACCGTTGCCTACGGATGTGCCGACTCCCACCGCCACGCCGACAGTGGTCATCCCGCCGACGGAAACGCCCACGCCTGTTCCGGGCAGCATCAGCGGAGTGGTGCGCTATCCGGCTGCCACTGACAATAGCGGAATCACGGTGGCGCTATTCAAGGATGGGCAGTTGTTTGCCCAGACGACCAGTGATACAGCCGGCGCGTACACCTTCGGCGCTGTGCCTGCGGGCAGTTATATCGCTGCGCTGGGTGCGCCGCAATCGCTGGTCATTCAGCGGGCGGTGACGGTGGTGGAAGGCCAGCCGAGCGTGCTGCCAGATGATCTGCTGACGATGGGCGATACCGACTCAAACGGACGGATTGACCTGAACGATGCTGCACTGGTGGGCGCAAATCTGGGGCAGACCGGGCAGCTTGTGCCGAATGCCGATCTGAACCGCGATGGGCGGATTGACATCCGTGATTTGGTCTTGATCGGCAGTAATTTCGGCCTACAATCTCCGCTAACCCCTCCGTAACAAATATCTTTTAACCACTAGTCCCTTGATGTTATAAATGTCAAGGGACTAGCTTTACTTTTTGTAGTATTATAACTTTATCAATGGTTAGTGTGTGCAGTTCTGTGAATTTCCCCTAGTTTTTTTGGAAGTTTGTAAATTTAAATAAATGTTTCAATTCTAAAATTTGTAAAATAATCAATCCTTTCTACAATATGCGTCCATCACGAAATAATTACGACATTCATTTTGTGATGGAGTGATTGACCATGATTAAGTTCCGTTTCGTTGCCTGTATATTCTGGGTAACTTTATTCTTCACGCTGGGCATCTCTCCCCTCTTGGCGCAGACCAGCGGCCCGAATAACACGCTCATCCGGGTGGGTGCTGGCTACACGGATGTCATCCCGCATCAGATCGTGCGTGCTGGCGATGACCGCGTGTACCTGTTCGCGGGTGCGGGGCAATATCTCAGCCGTATCGTGGGTTATGCCAGCGCCCCCGGCCTTCCCTCTGACAGTACCCAGTTCACGCAGGTCGCCAATATCACCGAGAACGCCAATGTGATCTCGGTAGATACGGCCTACAACGGCAGCACCTTCATCTTCGTGACCGCCAATCTCCAGAACGGACAGGTGCGGGTTTACCCGTTCGAGATCGCCACGCAGACGTTTCGCCCCGCCGTCACGCTGTTCACCAACACGGCGACTGTGAGTGGCGATTATCTGGGAACATCCGGCATTTCCACCGCGATTGATCTGAACGGCGCGTTCCATATCGTCTACTGGACGAACACCAACCACCTCGTTCATCAACTGTATCTGGTGGACAACAGCACGGGCGCGTTGACCCTCAGCGGCACGGCGACGACGGTGGATACCGCAGGCAGCGCCAATCATCCCTCGATTGCCATTTCGCCCGCCGATAACTCGTTGACTGTGACATGGGTTTCGGAAGCCACCACGCCTGCCCGCATTCTGGGGCGGTTGCGCGATGCGGGCGGTACATGGGGCGATGTGGAAGCGGTGAGTACCGGACTCGTGTGGAGTAGTCACAACTTCGGCATCAACATTGACCAAGGGCCGGGGCTGGTGATGGACAACAGTGGCACGCGCTACCTGACCTATATCGAACCTTGGGATTCGACAGGTTTTCATGGGCGCACGCACTGGGTGACGGGTGTTCGCAGCGGGGCCAGCATCCTCTGGACAGATCGCCAGACTCCGTACTACTCGCATGATCCGGTTCCGGCGGTGAACAACGCAGGCGAACTGTTCCTCATCGGACATGCGGCGGAAGCGCAAAATCTGCACAACAACCTGTATTTCCGTCGCATCTACCCCGACGGGACATGGGGAACCGAAGAACTGCTGGCGCTGCCGCCAACAGGTGATTCGTTCGATGCCAGCCCTTCGATCAAGTGGTCAGCAGTAGGTTGGAACCGCCCCGATGAGATTGAAGTGGCGATTTTCAACGCCATCAGCTTCAACTACAACAATGTTGATCTATACTATGTGCGCTTCCGGGGCAATAACGTCGTTCCGACGGCGACTCCTGTGCCGCCGACGGCTGAACCAACCTCCTCCGACACGCCTGTACCGCCGACGGTGACGCTTACACCATCGGATACGCCCGTGCCCCCGCCGACGGTGACGCTCACGCCGTCCGATACGCCCATTCCACCGACGGTGACGCTTACACCATCGGATACGCCCGTGCCCCCGCCGACGGTGACGCTTACACCATCGGATACGCCCGTGCCCCCGCCGACCCTGACCTACACGCCCATTCCGAGCGTGCCGCAGACCATTACGGTGAGCGTGAGTGCCGCCAGCGATGATATGAACGAGGAAAGTGGGGCGCTGCAATCCGGTGCAACGACATTGTGGGTGGGGAATGGCGGTTCTGCGACAGGCGGCTACCTCGGCCTGCGCTTCGCCAGCCTTCCGATTCCGAAAGGTGCGGTCATTCAGTCGGCGGCGCTTCAGTTCTATTCAACCTCATCCCAGTGGATTTCGATTGACCTTGAACTGGGCGTGGAGAACAGCAGCGGCGGCACGTTCGGGACGGGGGCACTGCCTTCGACGCGGACACTGAACCCGGC
>CAIVEA010000319.1 GCA_903904765.1 uncultured Chloroflexota bacterium | reverse complement strand
GGATAGGGGACTCTTGCTCCCTTCGCCCTGAGGGAGAAGGGTTGGGGATGAGAGTTTGTCCAGAGCGATTGCGAATGGCACTGTACAGCGTGTAGGCGGCGACCAGCACAATTAGCAGGCGCGACCCGTGATAGAAGTATTGCGCCACGCCCACCAGCAGTCCCACCCGCCGCCAGTCAGCCCGGTGAAGGGCGACCAGCGTCAGCATCCCGAACAGCGGATCGAAGATATTGAACAGCGCCATCTGGCTGAAGTGGACGTGCGCCGGATACACCGCCACCGCCGCCGCCATCAGCCACCCCGCCGAACCGCCCCACCATGCCCGCCCAAGCCGATACGCGGCGGGGATGGTCAGCACGCCGACCACCAGCGACAGCCAGCGCATGGCAAAGCGCGTCTGCCCCCACAGCGCCATACCGCCGGCCATCAGCCACGAGAAGGCGGCGGGGTTGCCATTGTGCGCCGGAGCGAGTACCGGAATCGGGGTGCGGTGCAGGATGTCCGAAGCACGGGCAGCGAAGCCGATCTCGTCAATAATGAGGGGCAATTGACCCATGTGGTACAGCCGCAGGCCGAATCCCAGCAGGGTGCAGGCCAGCACCCACCACGCCTGACGCGGGAACGGGCGGCGCGGGAGAACCTCACGCCCTGTAGGCTTTTTATCGGGAAGGGTGCGGAGATGAGGGTTATCCAGTAGTGGCAGCAGGATGCCCAACCAGAGCGCGATTTGCAGCCCGTATTCCGACCAGTCGCCACGAATCACAGGCGGGGTGTATACGCCGTCCGCGCTCAACCGTGCCCAGTCGCCGGGGAGCGTGGGCGGTTGCACCGTGAGAAGCGTCAGGCCGAGGCTGCATAGCAGCGCGATTCCCCAGCGCAGACGGGCGACGGTCATGCACGACCACCCGGCAGAATCAGCGGCGGGGGCGGCGCGGGTTGCGTGAACGAAGTGATGAGGGGCGCGAGGGTGTAAGTGATGAAAGCCAGCAGCGTGAGAATAAGCACCAGCAGCGTCAGCACGCGCCAGACTGTCCAGCGGGGGGCGGGGTCGTCCGCGTCATCGTCCGCCGTGTCCGGCAGATCGTAGCCCTCCGGCGGCGGCGCATCGTCCCACGCGGTAAAGCGCCCGCGCAGACGGATCAGCGGCACTTCGGGCAACGGGGGCGGTGTGGGGTCATCCATCGTATCGTGCAGCTACACGCCGGAACGCATGAGGATGACAGCTTGCAGGGTAAAATATGCGCCGAGCAAGATACACCCCACACCCGCGCCCAACCACATCAGGCCGGCGATCAGGAAGCGCCCACCTTCGCTGATGGCGTGGCGGCGCTCAACGCTCTGGCGAAAGTGCGGATTAGCGGTGCTGGTCTGGATCGCCAGCCAACCGCTGCGGGCGAACGGCCAGCCCCGGCGCAGCGCAGTGAACGAGAAGGCCAGAAAACCCGCGCCGAAAGCCGCATTGAGCATAATGGCAATCATGATGCGCCCGCGCCGCTTTCTAGCATGATCGTCACCGGCCCGTCGTTGTGGATGGCGACCTGCATCATCGCGCCGAACACGCCCATCTGCACCGATGGCACGCCCTCGTCGCGCAAGGTCTGTGCGAAGCGTTCCACCAGCGGGGCAGCCAGTTCAGGGCGGGCGGCCTCGGTAAAGGCCGGACGGCGACCCCGGCGCGTGTCGGCGTACAGCGTGAACTGCGACACGACCAGCACCCCGCCGCCGCAATCCAGCAGCGAACGGTTCATCTTGCCGGCTTCGTCCTCAAACACGCGCAGATGTACCGTTTTACGTGCCAGCGCATCGGCATCGGCGGCAGTATCGCTGTGCGTCACGCCCACCAACGCCACATAGCCACGCTCCACCGCACCCACAATTTGCCCTTCGACCGTCACACTGCCGCTGGATACCCGTTGGAGAAGAACGCGCATGTTACACCGTATTGGGCATGGGCGGCTCGATGAACGGTTGATCGTCCTTGCCGCACAGCGTATCGAGATGTTCGCGCCAGTGGTACAGAAAGAACTCTTGCATGGCCTGTTCGACGGTCAAATACTGGCTGAGCGCCGGATCGTACACCAGCTTGCTATAGCGTCCCATCGGCAGGCGTTTGACGTACTCGCACAGCTTATGTTCGCTCTTTTCGATGCCTTTGAGCGTGGTTTCCACCTGTCGCTTCTCAAAAACGCGGCTCATCAGACCGTTGAACTGGTGCAGCATCCCTTCCGACAGCGGCAGCGCTACGCCCATCGCCCCCAGTTGCACCTGCCAGTAGGTGAGCGTGTCCATCATCTGCAAATGACCGAGCATGGCGGCCAGCGTCCAACCGCTGTAACGCGGCGTGTACCACTGATCGGTGGGGACGGAACGGGCGAAGGCGATCACGTCTTGCCGCACACGGCGCATATCCGCGATGAAAGCCTCGCGGTCTGCGTCACTATCGAGATAGCGATATTCACGTTTAAGCGGCGTGACCATAACCAAATATTCCTGTTGATGATGTGAGAAGTGTA
This sequence comes from uncultured Chloroflexota bacterium, assembly GCA_903904765.1. The sequence goes on along the minus strand of CAIVEA010000319.1, from coordinate 3,852 downwards.
ACGGGGATGCGTCCGCAGAACAACCTCCGCCACGCGGGGGTGATGAGAATCCGCGAAGAATCCCCTATCTTTCGTCCTGAAGGAGAAGTGTTGTTTACGGGTCGAACGGCAACGGCGTGTTGGTGATGACCGGCGCAGTCGGGAACGGCGGCTGTGTGGGCAGCGCCACTGTCGGCGGTGGCGGGTTGGTGGGCAGTGGCGGCGGTGTGGGCGAGAGATAGGCCGTCGGCAGCATCTGCGTGGGCGCGGCCAGTGACGGGAATATCTCCGTACCGGGTAAGGTCACAAACGGGGTTATGCTGATGACAAAGCCCATCGGCGTGGCACTGGGGGATGGTGTGGCGGTCAACGTGGGAATCGAGGGGATGACCGTCCCCTGTCCTGCCGGAGTTGGGGTGACTTTGGGGGAAGCCGTTCCCCACAGCACGAAACCGACGCAGTAGAACGGAAGGGTGATGACGATAATGGTAATCAAAACCATGCGCCAGTTGTGGCGGCGCCGTTCTGCTGCCTGTCGTTTGCTGATGGTCACGCCGCGCACCCTTTTCTCTATCCCGCTTGCTGCGTCCATTATAGCTTATTCGCCCGCGCTGGTCAGGGGACGGATGGGCAGCGATCAAGTCTTTGGCAAATTGTCGTGAATGAACTGATGCGCTTCTTCTAACGTGGTGACGAACGTGTAACTCTGGCTTTTGTGCAGCGCCCCATACACCTTGCGGAACACATTCCACAGCGACAGAAAGAACGGATTCGCCCCCAGAAATACGGTGATGCGGGTATAGTCGTTCTGCTTTTGCGTCATGCCGCGTGCGTTCGCCATCGCCGACAGGGGGATGCCGGAACTTTCGCGCATATCCACAATCGCCCCCACTGGATGCGCTACCGCGTTAATCATGACATCGCCTTTGACCTGCGCTTCGTAGGCTTCATCCCATGTCCAGCGCCCGATCATCGCCATCCGCATAATGGTTTTTTCAGGGTTATCCCATTCGACTGTGACCGGCATCTATTATGCCTCCATTGGATACGCAGCCTACACATTACACCTATAATAACCTCAATTTAATCGTTCCACATTCGGGGATTTTTTAGGGTAGTCGGTCAGGTGTGAGATTCTTCGGGCGCGATTCATGAGGATTGTCATGGGAATGACATCCTCCCATTCTCTCACACGGGTTTACAATGATTGAGGCATAGAAGGAGCAGATCACAATGGCTATCACCAAGCAGGATGCCCTCGCCTATCATCGGATGGGACGACCGGGCAAGATCGAAGTCACCCCCACCAAACCCCTCGCCACTCAGCGCGATCTTTCGCTGGCCTATTCGCCCGGTGTGGCGGATGCCGTGCTGGAAGTGGAGCGCGACCCGCTGACCGCGTATGAACTGACCGCCAAGAGCAATCTGGTCGCGGTCATCTCCAATGGCACGGCCATTCTGGGCCTCGGTGATCGTGGGCCGCTGGCTTCCAAGCCCGTTATGGAAGGCAAGGGCGTACTTTTTAAGCGATTTGCCGATATTGATGTGTTCGATATCGAAGTCAACTCGCACAATGTCGAAGAAATCATCACCGTTGTGCGGGCGATTGCCCCCACGTTCGGCGGTATCAATCTGGAAGACATCAAAGCCCCGGAATGCTTTGAGATCGAGCGCCGTCTGCGTGCTGAACTACCGATTCCGGTGTTCCATGACGATCAGCACGGCACAGCCATCATCTCCGGCGCTGCGCTGCTGAACGCCTGCGAAATCACCGGCAAGAAGCTGGAAGACCTGAAAGTGGTCATCAACGGCGCAGGTGCGAGCGCCATCGCCACTGGCGAGTTCTATATCACCCTCGGTGTTCGCCGCGAAAACATCATCATGGCGGATACGAAGGGTGTGCTGTACGAAGGCCGTCAGGAAGGTATCAACGAATATAAGGCGCGTTTTGTCGTCAAGACCGAGGCACGCACACTGGCAGAAGCCTGCGTGGGCGCAGACGTATTCCTCGGCCTGTCGGCGGCGGGCGCACTGAAGCCAGAAATGGTCAAGTCAATGGCGGATACGCCCTTGATCTTTGCACTGGCGAACCCCACTCCCGAAATTATGCCGGAGGAGGCGCTGGCCGTCCGTCCCGATGCCATCATCGGCACAGGCCGCAGCGACTATGCCAACCAGATCAACAATGTGCTGGGCTTCCCGTTCATCTTCCGTGGTGCGCTGGATGTGTATGCCAGCACCATCAATGAAGAAATGAAGATGGCAGCCTCTCGCGGGTTGGCGGCGCTGGCGCACGAAGATGTGCCGGATAGCGTGCTGACCGCCTACGGCCTGACATCGCTCAAGTTCGGGCGCGAATACCTCATCCCCAAGCCGCTTGACCCCCGCGTTCTGCTGTGGCTGGCTCCGGCTGTGGCGGAAGCTGCCATGAAGAGTGGCGTGGCGCGTCGGCAGATTGATCTGGATGCCTATCGCAAGGAACTGATCCGCCGTCAGGGTCTGGGGCGCGAGGTGCGTTCCAACATCATCAACCGCGCCCGCGCTGGCAAGCCGCAGCGCATTGTGTTCCCCGAAGGCGACGATGCACGCATCATCCGCGCAGCCGCACAGGTGCAGGAAGATGGCATTGGTCTGCCCATCCTGCTGGGCAACGTGCAGGCCATTCAGCAGAAAATTGCTGAACTGGGCATGGACTTCAAGCCCAGCATCATCGAACCGTACACCGATCAGGCCAAGCATACGCAGTATGAAGAGGCGCTGTATGCCATGCGTCAGCGCAAGGGCTTGACCCGCGCCGATGCAGCCCGTATGGTCAGCAACCGCACCGTATACGGCCTGATGATGCTGCATCAGGGCGATGCCGATGCGTATGTGAACGGGCGCGCACATGACTACCCGGATGTTATCCGTCCGGCGTTGCAAATCTTCCACACCCGCAAGGGCGCGAAGGTTGCCAGTGGCGTGTACATCATGGTGGTGAAGGGGCGCGTGTACCTGTTCACGGATGCCACCGTCAACATTGACCCGGATGCCGAAATGCTCTCCGAGATCGCTATTCTGGCAGCGGACTTCGCCAAGACGCTGGGGTTGGAACCGCGTGTCGCCATGCTATCGTTCTCGAACTTCGGCAGCACACCACACGCGCTGACCTCGAAGGTGGCGAAGGCCGTGCAACTGGTACAGCAGAAGCGCCCGGACATTCCGGTGGATGGCGAAATGCAGGCTGATACGGCTGTCGTTCCCGAACTGATCGAAGGTCGCTACCCGTTCAGCAACGTGAAGGATGCCAACATCCTCGTATTCCCGGACTTGGAAGCCGCCAATATCGCCTACAAGTTGCTCGCCCGTCTGGGGCAGGCCGAAGCCATCGGCCCAATTCTGCTGGGGACGGGCGCGCCGGTACACGTCCTACAGGCGGGTGATGATGTGGAAGACATCGTTGCCATCGCCGCCGTCGCCGCTGCCGACGCACAATCGCGGTAGCCGTTTCGTTTCGCAACGCGAGGGCATGGGGTCGCACCCATGCCCTTTTTGATTCCCGATAACCCTGTGCGAAAGTGTGCTATATTGCTTCATACGTTTTTTTATAGCATGTTTCCGTTTTACTCTTCAATAGAGCATAGAAAGGTTATTGATGTCCGCGAAAATATCTTCTAATCCGCAGGTATCGGCGCTGCTGCGCTGGGTGACGGTGATCGAATCGGGCGTGGTATTTGTGTCGGGGGCGGGGTTATTCTTCCTGCCAGCCATCGTTGGCCCGTGGTGGCCGTGGGCACTCAAGCCGTTCAACACCGCCTTCATGGGGTCTATCTACTTTGCATCGTGGGTATCGGCAGGGGCGCTGGCGGGCTGGCATCGCTGGTCGCCAGCGAG
>CAIVEA010000318.1 GCA_903904765.1 uncultured Chloroflexota bacterium | reverse complement strand
ATCGTCATCGGCCTGCTGTGGTTGCCCTATCTGGTGGGGCGCTTCGCCCTGCTGACCGAAGCCAATAGCGCCCTGAACAACAGCTCGCCCTTCTCACTAGACCTGCTGGCGCGGCTGTGGGGCGCATTGTGGACGGGCGTATGGGCGATGGTCGGGCACGAGCCGCTGCTGGTCGCGCTGTCGGGCGTGGCGCTCATCGCGACGTTGGTGTTGATCGCGTGGCGGCGGACGGTGGCGTGCTGGCTGGTGCTGCACACGCTCCTGCTGGTGACGGGCGTGTGGGCGGGGCTGGGGCTGCTGGGCAACGAGATTCACGGACGCTATCTGGTGATGATCGCGCCGCTGCTGCTGGTCGCCCTCGGCGCGGGTCTGGCACGGCTACGTGGGGCGGCGTTGGTGGCAGGGCTGGCGCTGTTCGGCGGCATCTTCGCGGCGGCGCTGTTGTCGGCCACCACCAACCCCGCCTATCAACATGATGATGCGCGGGGCATGACCCGCTATTACGCGCAAACCCTGAGCGCCGCCGATAGCGTAGTGATGTGGTCATACGCCGATCGCTACGAGTTGGCCTACTACTGGCCGCGAGAAAACGTGACGGCGCGGCGCATCACCCTGCCGGAAGGCGCGGATGAGGCCGCCATCCGTCCGCTGCTGCCGACTAGCGGCGATGTGGCGCTGAACGTGTGGTACACGCAGCGGGCGGATTATCGCGGCATGATGCCCTGCTTGCTGGGCGACGGCACAGTGAACGAGCCGGAGTCCTTCAGCACCTACGGCATGACCAACCTGCTTTTTCGTGCGCCTGCGCTGCGTCCGCTGGAACTGCGTCCGGCGACATGGCAGGGTGACGCGCTGATGGTGACGGCGGCGAGCGCAGATCGTCATGCTGCGGCGGATGCGGCGTGGTGCTTGCCCGTCGAGGTGACGCTGTCGCAAGTCGTTCCGGTAGATTTGAAGGTGGCGCTGCGGGTGACGAACGCTTTCGGCTGGGAAATCGCCGGGGCGGACGCGATTCTGGCGGATGCCGCCCAGCGCACCACCTCGCTCTTGCCAGCGGGTGCTGTCGTCCGCGCTTACCCGCTGTTGCGGTTGCCTGTCGGCGCACCCGCAGGCGACTACCGCGTGACGCTGCGCCTGTACGACGAGGACGCACAGCCCTCCGGCTACGATCTGCATGATACAGCGGGGACGGTGGGGCGGGATGTGCCGCTGGCGATGTGGCAGGCGGACGCGGCGGACTGGTCAGCGGTCACCCGTTCGCCGGGATTGCCCGTACAGGCCGATGTGCAGGCCGCGCCGGATGTGCGCCTGATCGCGCATAACCAGACGGGCGGGTCGCTGCGAAACGGGGACGGGTTGCGGTTGGCGCTGCTGTGGCAGGGAACGAGTGCGCTCCCTGTGCTGATGCTGGCAGACGCGGACGGGCGCTGGTCGCTGACGGTGCCGCCTGTGGACAATGCAAGCGGGGCGCTGCGGCTGGATTGGCGAGAAGCACGCATCCCTGCGGATGCGCCCTCCGGCACAGCGCGGTTGCTGCTGCCGGACAACACGCTGCTGGCGGAATATGCGGTGGAGCAAGTTCCGGCGCTGTTCGAGCCACCGCCTTTCGCGCAGGCGGTGGGCGAGCGCATTTCCGGCGTGGGGACGCTGGTTGGCTACACGCTGACGGGCGAT
>CAIVEA010000317.1 GCA_903904765.1 uncultured Chloroflexota bacterium | reverse complement strand
GTGGATGGGCTAGAAGTGTATGGCGATTACGATCTGGCGCGGGCGATGCCTGCTGGTTTGTATGACAGCGCGGCGGTCAATGGGGCGGGTAATGCCTATCTGGTGACTGCGCCCGTGTCGAATAGCACATGGACTTCGCGCAGCACGGCGGGTTACTACGACCTGACCAACCTGTACTCGATGAAGTACGGCGCGACGGTCACATTCCGCGTGAACAGCGCCGGACTGGTGACGCTGTTCCACAAGGGGACGACCAGCACGCTGTTGAACGTGTGTGCGCGGGCGGAGAGTGGTGGCACGCGCAACTGCGTCACAACCAATCCTGCGGCGCGTATCAGCACTACGATTTCGCTGGTGAATGACATCACCGCCGATGTGTTGTTGCCGACGGGGACAGCCACGCCGGGCGATTACATCATCAGCATTACCAACCTGACCCATGTTAAGACCTTCATTGTGGATGCGGTGGGTGTGTACAACACCACCACCAAGACAGTGCTTGGCGCTGGTATGTATCCCGAAAATCATCCGCTGCTGAACCTGCCTGCCACCGACAACGCTTTTAAGAACACTTGGGTGGCGGGTTCGGTGGTGGACGTTGCTGCGACGGATGGTTTCGTCAAGAGTACGGGTTTGAACGCGGTGGGTAGAAACCTGACCTTCTCCTTCAACGGGACGGGCTTCAGCATCATCCTCGCCGAGAATACGCTGACCTCGCAGAACTACAGCCTATGCGTGGATGTGCTGGGCGGTAGCTCGTGCAGCGTTGTGAATAGCCCGGTGCTGACCCCGGTGGGCGCGACAACCGTCCGCCGTCCGGTGGCGCTGACGGTTGTGGGTTTGGCGAGTGGTCAATATACCGTCACGCTCACTCAGAATGATGCGACCAAGCCGTTGCTGGTAGACCGGGTGGACATCCTCGGCGCACTGTCGGGCAGTCAGCAGATTGACGATAGCGTGACGAATGTGGTTGAGAACACGGATAAACGGCTGATGTACTTCCCGTATTTCAGCTCCACGCTGAGTACGCTGGCGGGTACATCCGGCGGCAGTCAACACATTTCTGGTATGCAGGGCGCGGGCGTGTACTTTGAGCTAAATAACTTCACTGGAACGGGCTTTGAGTATATCCGCCAGACTCTGGCGACATACGGGCCGGTGCAAGTCTGTGCAGGTGAGGTGGGGACGCATTCGGGGCAGGCTGCGGCTTGTACCACCAATGTGACATCACCACTGGTCAATCCGGTTCTGAACTCGGTTGCACCGTTGGGCTTGGCGCGTTCGCAGGCTGTGACGATTGCGGGAACGAGTGGACAGACGCGCTGGGTGTTCTTGCGTAAGACCAACGGGGGCATCTCGATGCTGGATGCCATTCGTCCCACGTTCGACCCTTCTACTCCTGCCACCAATCGCGCATTGTTGACGGGTGTGTATGAGGAAACCACCCCTGCCATTCGTTACTTCAGCGAAGCCACCGGAACGTATACGGTGGATTCGGTGGGCAATGATGCCAATTTCACCAACTTTGTGAATGTATTAGCGTCTGGCGGGGCGGTGAAACTGTTGAGCGCGGATTTGCCGACAGTGGGTGATGGTCTTAATGAAGGCTTGGCTTTCCAGTTCAACGGCACAGGTTTCGGTGTGCGGTTCATGCTGGACAAGAATGCTGATGCGGTCAAGATTTGCTGGCAGAGTGGGTTGGCTGATCTGGATACCCTTGGAGCGATTAACACCATTCTGACGACGGGCGCATGCCAGACTTTCGATAATCAAAGTGCCGTGGTGCGGGCGCAGGTGTGGCGCGTGGTGCGTGGGCTGGATGCTGGTGATTACACTGTTGTGGTGCAGATGCTGGCGGATAACAGTTCGCCCGCTGTTCATGTGCCACTGGCGCTGCCTATCAAGATGCAGTTTGATGGCATTCAGGTGTTCAACGAGACGCTGCCAACCAACATCCTCGGCGACAGTTCGGCGGAGTTTGGCCTGCGCCACGAGACCAGTTTCACGAACGCCAGCACTGACCAGAAGTTCTTGTACAGCGGGACGTGGCGTAGTGTGAGTGGGACTCTTGCCAAACTGCATTCGGGGCAGAATATAGACATCACCACAATGCTCGGCGCGAGTGTCGCCTTCCAGACGCAGGGCGCGAATGCGTTGCTGCTCTATCGCCAGACCGGGGCGGGTTTTGCACCCGTGCAGGTGTGCGCACGCATCGCGCCGTTCACTGATACGGCTGCCGATCAATACTGCACGACCATCACGAACGTATCGCCGGTTGGCTATCAGACGGCTGCAAAGGTGTATCTGAATGATCCGGCGGGTGGCAATGCAAACAATACCGGTTTGCATGTCGTGACTATCACCACATTGGACGGTGGAACGTTCAATCTGGATGCGGTGGAAATCGTGGATGCTTCGACCAGCGCGGCGCTGAAACCCGGCCTGTATGAAGATCTGTATCCGGCGCTGAACTACACGAACGGCACAGTGACTGTGCCGGAAACGGCATGGGCATCGGTGTTCATTGCCGGAACGACAGCGGGGCGTGTGCAGCAGTCCAGCGACAACGAAGCTGCGATGCAGTTCAAGATCACTCAGGCGACGGGCTTCGAGGTGGGCATCCTGTCGGATCGCTTTGGCGGCGAAGTGGAAGTCTGCTACGACACCAACGCGGTCTGGGGCGATGGCACAGATAAGTGCGTGACCTATCAGCACGAAACTGCGGTGGCGAACAACCTCACCACCCGCAGCGTTAGCGGCCTGAACAGCGCCAGTGACTACTATGTGCGCGTGCGTAATGCCGAAGATGGGTTCTCGGTACTGTCGGTTCCGCCGGGATTGTCTCGTGTTGCGCTCTATTCCCCGGCGCGGTTGCGCGTGGACTATGTGCAGGTGTTCGGTACGACGCTGCCTCCAGTGACTCCGGCGGGGTTGTATGATGATACGTCTGCGACGGGCGGTGTGCCGTATCTCCAATTGCTCCCGGCGAGTCGTTGGAACACATTCACCGGAATTGTGGCGAAAGCCTTCACCAATTCGACCTACAGCACGGTGGTGGACAGCGCCAAGCGTGTCTCGACGACGATGGCGGGTGTGTCGGCATTGCTGCGTGTGACCATCCCCAGCGGCGCGGGTGCGGCGGGTTCAAGCACGGTGGTGCTGTATACGCCGCTTTCGCTGACCGCTGCGGCGCAGTTGTTGATCTGTGCCGATGCAGTGGATGATACCCCCGCTGCGCCGTCCGGGAACTGCTTCGTCTATACCGGATTGCGTACTTCCAACCAGATCGTGTTGAACGAGAGCAACCTGAGCGCACTGGGTACGGATGGCGCGACGGTGACGATCAGCTTCCGCACGCTCACGCCGGGTGGGTTCACGATTGACGGCTATCAGGTGGTGGACGGCACGACGCTCGCCCCCGGTGTGTACGACGATTTCTTCTTCGGGCCGACCAGCTTGATTAAGACCGGTTTGAGTGGCGCAGGCACGACGGGCAGTTGGACGTTCAATACTGTGTTGCTCAATTCGTATCGGGGCAAGGTGGCGGTGGCGGCCAGCACTGGCGCGGCTACTGATGATGACCCGACACTCACGTTCACCTTCACAGGGACGGGCTTCACCCTCCTCACGCAGAATGATGTAAGTGGTATGGACTTCCGCCTGTGCTATACCCTCGCCACGAGTTTCGTGAACAACATGGACGACGTGCTGACGACGGGTGAAACCTGTACCACGCTGACGACGGATACAACCGCTTTGGACTGGACGAAGCGCATGGGCGCACAACCACTGCTGCTGTTGGCTCCGCAGTACGGGTTCACTATGGCAGGGTTGCCGCAAGGGACGTATACGGCGGAACTGCGCGTGAATGATACGGTTGTGCTGGTGACGGATCGGCTGCGGGTGGATGCGGTTATCGTGCATGGTGCGGCGACCACCACCCTGACACCGGGAACACTGTACGATGATCGGCAGGCCGGACTTGCGCTCAGCCCCAGCATGAACTGGACGCTGACGATGTCTACTTTGTTGCCGCCGCGTGGCCCGTGGCAGCAGACCGATACCACCACCAAAGCGGCGGGTGCGATTGCACAGGTCAATGTAACCGGGAACGCGGTGGTGGTGTATCAGTCGGTTGGTGCGCTGGGTAGTCGTTATGTTCAGGTGTGCGTGTCCACGACGGGCAAAACGCAACAGTGCGCCGAGTACAGCCAGTACAGCACAGTGGCTAAGTTCTTCACACCGGTTGCGTTCTACGGTCTGGGTACAGGCGCGACGCACCTGATTGTGCTGGAGAACCGTGATCCGGGACGCACGATGAGCATTGATGCACTGCGCGTTCTCCCGTAAGGCTAGTGGGAGGGGGCTGACCACTTCCTCCCGTCCTTCTCTATAATTGCATTCCATCCATCAAATGGATATGAGCAAGGGGAATCCGCATTCCCCTTGCTTCATGGTAGAATAGCTTTGTTCTATCCTGAGATGTTAAGCACATGGATGCAATTCTATGAAATCACAACTAAAGATCGCTTCGGAAGTGGCTGCTGCGTTGC
>CAIVEA010000316.1 GCA_903904765.1 uncultured Chloroflexota bacterium | reverse complement strand
TGATTCACAGCACCTGCGCCGATGGCTTGCACCTCGGCATAGCGGTGTTCTCGAATCACACCAGCAATAGCACCTGCGACGGCTGTCGAGCGCGACTTGGCTGATACTTTAATAACATCCGGTCCTGCTGATTCCAATTCATCTTCTGGGTACATTGTATCCTCACGTTCCATGAGTTCTCCCTCGCAAACAGACATAGAGGAGCCAACCAAAGAGCAGGCGCTCACCGGTTGTTGGCCTATCCATCCATAAACCCTTGCAAGTGATCCTCTCCCGGGCGACAGGGGGAAGGTGAGGAGTGCGATGAAAATGGGCTTACTGGACAAATCCGCGAATACTGCCGATGTGTCTCCAGATTTTTTATAACGAGTATTTACGTTTATGATCTTACAGCATATTCAATATGACATTTGCTAACAAAGGTTATATCTCATGCTCTTGTGGTAACATATGTCATGTTGGGCGCAATAAAAATAAATTAATCACAAATTTTACTGCCAATCTTTACGTTTTCGTAATGTATACATGAGGTGAACACAATCTCTCCATGTTGGACTGGCTTATCATCGGCGGCGGTATACACGGTACCTATCTATCACTATTTCTTACAAAGCGCAAAAGTGCCCCTACAAACGGGTTGCGCGTACTCGATTCTTACGATCAACCACTGGCGTTGTGGGAACGCTTCACCGCCAATGCCGGCATGGAATATTTACGCTCTTCTCACGCGCACAACCTGCACTACGACCCCTTCTCGCTCATCACATTCGCCCGCACCGTGCCGGGGCAACCGCTGGCACGGTTCATCGAACCGTATGCCCGCCCTTCGCTGCCGTTGTTCCGGGCGCACAGTCAGCATTTGATCGAACGTCATCGCCTGCGCGATTTGCGCCTGACCGGACGAGCGCGACGGCTGACGCGGCTGCGCGACGGTTGGCAGGTGGAGACGGACGTGGGCGACCTGCTGGCGCGGCGGGTGGTGCTGGCTATTGGCGCAACCGAGCAACCCCACTGGCCGGATTGGGCGCAATCGCTACGGGCGGCAGGCGCTCCGGTACATCACCTGTTTGACCCGTCATTTGACCGCGCTGCGCTGCCTACCGGAGCGCGAGTCATTGTGGTGGGCGGGGGCATCACCGCCGCACAGTGCGCGATTGCGCTGGCGGTACGCGCCCCCGGCAGCGTGACTTTGCTCATGCGCCACGCGCCGCGCATCCACCAGTTTGACGCGGATACGGGATGGATTACCTACCAGCATCTAGATGGTTTCTACCGCCAGAACGATTATGCGCTGCGCCGCGAGATGATACGCGGAGCGCGGCATCGGGGTTCGATGCCGGCAGATGTGGCGGCAGAACTGCACAAGGCCGAAGAACACGCCCTGCTGGTGCGGCGCACGGCGGTCATCCAATCCGCCACAGGGACGGCACAGGCAGTAACGCTGGCGCTGGAGGACGGCACATCGCTCACGGTTGACCACCTGCTGCTGGCAACGGGCTTTGAACCGCGCAGGCCGGGTGGCGCGTGGCTGGATGCGGCGGTGCAGGCGTATGATTTACCTGTTGCGGTGGACGGCTACCCTATTCTCAATCGCCATTTGTGCTGGTCGCCGGGGCTGTACGCGGTTGGGCCGCTGGCGGAACTGGAAATCGGCCCCGTGGCACGTAATTTCGCCGGAATCAAACTGGCTGCCGAACGTATTGGAGAAGGTTTATGAACGGTTGGGGGCTGGTCATTGCGGCAGTTGTCGTCCTCGCGTTGTGGATACGCTGGCGCAACCGCGTGGAAGTGGTTGACCCGCTGACGCTGATTCTGCCGCTGCCAGATGATCTGCCGCCGCGTGAGCCGCCTCTGCAAGGGGCAATCAACTTCCGTGATATGGGCGGTTATGCCACTGCTGACGGGCGACGGGTTCGCACCGGACAAGTGTTTCGCAGTGGAGGACTGCATCACCTGTCGGCAGACGATGAGCGTAGATTGACCGAACTCGGCATCCAGTGGGTATGCGACCTGCGAAGCAACCCGGAAGTGACCGAAGAACCGGATTATCTACCAGAGGGTATTCAGTACACGCACCTGCCGCTAGACGCGGCGGATAATCGGCTGGAACGGCTGATCGCGCTGTTCATCCATCGGCGTAAATTCGCCACCATGCTGCCAGAGATGTACATCCACACGATTCTGGAACGCAACGCGCCCCTGTACGGGAATCTCCTCCGCCAGTTGGCTGACCCTGCCCATTTGCCCGCCATCATCCACTGTACCGCTGGCAAAGACCGCACCGGAATCGCGGCGGCGCTGCTACTAGGGCTGCTGGGCGTGCCGCAGGAGGTGATCGTAGCGGATTACAGCCAGAGCAACCTGTATCACGCGCATTTCATGCATATCGGGGCAAAAGCAGTGCGTTCGCTGGAGCGTTTTGGTATTCGTGCCGAGTATTTGCAACCGCTATTGATCGCCAATCCGCGCACGATGCGGTTGGCGCTGGCGCATCTGGAACAGCAGTACGGCGGCATCGAAGGCTACCTGACCCGCGCTGCCGGACTGGACGCGGGCGTGTTGGCGGCGCTGCGGACGCACCTGCTGGAATGAGTGCCACAGTCTTATAAAAGCATGAGCATCAGAGAACATGAAGCGGGATGGCACGCAAACCGAACCTTACAGAATCACATCCCCATCATCATTTTCTACGGGTGCAGATTTTTCGTAGGGACAACACCTGTGTTGTCGGCTTGTGTATGGCGGACATGGTCGGTCATGTCCCTACGAATCGCCGCTTTGTCTTGCGCCCCTTTCTCCATGTATGGAGAAAGGGGTTGGGGGATAGAGGAGTCGTCGCTTACTGCCAGTCGGCGGCGTAGATCAGACCACCCGCCACCGCCAGCGCATTCAGACTGCGGGTGATGGGCAGCGGCGACTGTGCGCCCAGATTGCGGGCATAGATTTCGCCGTAATTGCCCACCTGCGCCACCACGCTACTCATAAAACCGTTCTTCAAACCGATTTTTGTGCCCATCCCCAGACCGGGGTCTAGCACCTGCACCACCGCCCATCCCACGCGGTTGAGATAGACTGAATCTTCTTCATCGAAGGTCTGTGTCGTATCTTGCGGATTCGGAGTTTGGGCGCGTTTGAGCGTGGCAATCGTCTCGCTGTTGATACCAATCTGTTCAGCTTGAATCAGGCCGTAAATCGTCCAGCGCACGATATTCGCCCACTGATCGTCACCCGCCCGCAGCAGGGGCGCAAACGGTTCGCGGGTGTAAATCTGGTCGGCGCGTTGCCACACCACATAGGCCGTCGAATCATCGGCTTTCTGCTGGAGCAACGTGAGGTCGGTGAGATCGGCGCTAATCGCGTCACAGCGACCATTACTCAGGCCATCCCACGCGACAGCGAGGCTGGCAAGCGGGCTGATGATGGCGCTTAAACTGCGGGTGTTCAGTGCGACGGGGAGCGCCTTCTCCGCATAGCCGCCTGTCACCACGCAGATATTCGCACCACTAAGTCCCGGCCAATCTTGAACAGAACTGTCGGCGCGGGTGAGGAACGACTGACCACTGTAGAAGATGGTCGGTGCGAATTCCAGCCCTGCCGCATCATCTTCCATCGAAATCCTTGCCATCCGCAACAGAATGTCAATCTGCCCATCCTGAAGGGCGGCGCGGCCATCTTCCAGCGTGAACACGGGCAGGGTTTGTAGGGCAGTGGCATCGCCAAAGATGGCGGCGGCCAGCGCCCGACAGAAATCCACATCAAAACCGTTCAGCAAGCCGCTGTTCGGGTCTATCATGCCAAAGCCGGGAAAATCGGCGCTCACGCCGCAAGTGACCACCCCCCGCGAGAGGATGCTGTTCAACGTAGACCCTGATGTTGTGGATTGCGCGGCAGCAGTCTGCCATCCTAGCACCAGCAGGCTCGCACACAGCAGTGCGATCAGTTTCCTCATGCTTGCTCATCCTCTCCAATGGTTTGATGGAATAGCGTGGGGACCGCTTACTCGCCGTCCGGGACAAATTCCACGCCCGGCGGACGAATGGCATCAGCTTTCGCCCGGATCAACGCCAGCAGTTCGCCCGGTTCGGCATGCCGTCCCAGCGCCTTTTTTGAAAAGATCAACTCCCCGTTCACTGTGACCTCAAAACGGCCACCCGAACTGGGAACCAGTGTCCATGAACGTACAAACGTTTCGATCTCCGGCACACTCAGGCATTCGTCCGTCAAACTGACGGCGCGGGGAGTGTGGTGTCAAATGGCGCAGTATTCAATGGTGATGTCTAACAGTGGGTAGCGCATGGTAATTATCCTTTGCATGAATGCCGTGCGAGGTTATTATACATCCCTTGTTCAGCGGCGCTCAAAAAATCAGGATACAATGAACCTGTTGCGTACTGAATGTCCATTCAAGGCGATCAGGAGCCGTGCCGGTGGGACGACAAAAAGAAATTTTCAAAGAATATGCACGGATGCGTGATAATGGGCTGGATGCCAAAGGTTCGCTCAATGTTCTGCGCCCTCATATTGAGAGTTTGAGCAAACAAGAACGCGAAGAACTGGCGACGGCGCTGCGTGCACATGAGCAGAAATTGGCACAAGCTGCCGGTGTGGCGAAGCCCATCGCACCTGCCACGCCCAGCACCAACCCGTCCATCCGCCCGATTCAGCAACCCGCGAATCGGCCTACGCCGCCGGAAATCCCGCCTGCGAGTGTGGTGAAACCGCTGCCTACGCAACCGCCCGCGTCCATGCCCAGAATTACGCCGTTGCCCACGCCCCCCTCCAACCCGCAAACCGAGACGCAGACCATCACGCAACTCGTCCCACAAGCGAGTGAACCAACCAAACCGGCATCAGCCGATCAGCGCCCGCCGGATAGTGAGGCCACCTCGATTGTCTGGGTGAAATGCCCAAACTGCGGCAAGACGAACCAGAAGCATGAGGTATTCTGTTATTCCTGCGGGCAAATGCTAGAACCTGTCAAAGGTGTGTACGAGACCCGTACCTTTACTGACCATGACAGCGTACCGCTGGATAGCGAATTTTTTGGCACGGACTCGGTGCTGGTGCTGCGGGTGCGCGGCACAACCGAAACCTTCGAGGTGCGCCCGCAGAAATCCACGCAGGAACTGGTAATCGGGCGCAGTACGCAGGGCAGCGCCGTCATGCCGGATGTGGATTTGAAGAATACCAAAGCAGTTGATCTGGGCGTTTCGCGCATGCACATGACGCTGCACTACGACAGCAGCAATAGCACCGTGCTGGCAGCTGATCAGGGCAGCGCGAACGGCTCATTCCTCAACGGGCAGCGCATGTTGTCCAAAGAGATTCGCGTGCTGCGGCATGGGGACGAACTACGCCTCGGCAAACTGGTAATGGCGGTTTCGTTCCGGCATCCGGGGAACAATCGCGGAGAGTAACGCTCATCCCCACCCCTTCTCCCTCATGGCGAAGGGTGAAAAAACAACACATCTGCGTAGGGGCTGGTCGGTGTGCCAGCCCGTTTCATTTATCCCCGCAAGATGTACGTTTCAAGAAATAAAAGAGGACACGGCTTGCGCCATGTCCCCTACAAAAGCATATTGCTATGGATGAGGTCGTTTAGCTCGATAGCAAATTGACGTTCTCGCTATCCCAGAACACGTACACCTTCTGCCCCTTCTGGAACACCGAGTCGGAGCGCAGGCCGTAATTCTGCACGCGCACCACCATCTCGATGTTGGCATCCTTGCCGATGCCCACCACATAGCGAAAGTCGGTACCGATATAGATGGCCTGCCGCACAACAGCCTCATGCACCTCGATGTCCGGGTCTTTCAGGATGGAGGTCTTATACGCCTCGGAGCTATCGAAGCTGCCATCGTTGTACTTGACCTTGCCCTCCACCGGGAACAGGTTCAGCTTTTCCGGGCGCACAGCCACAGTGGCGGTGCTGCCCACTGGAGGCGGGTTATCGCCCGTATAGGCGCGAACGACGGTGCTTTCATCCAGTTTGACCAGCGTGTACTGGTTCTGGCGTTCGGTGGTCGTTCCTTGCGCGAAATTGGTTTCGCCAATGAAATCCGCCACGAACTTGGTGGTGGGCGACTCGTAAATTTCTTCTGGCTTGCCGACCTGCAACACCTTGCCCTTGTCCATGACGGCGATGCGGTCTGCCATCGTCATGGCTTCTTCCTGATCGTGAGTGACGAAAATGAAGGTGATGCCGAGGCTTTTCTGCATGGCCTTTAGCTCGAAGCGCATGGCCTCGCGCAGTTTCAGGTCAAGTGCCGACAGCGGTTCATCCAGCAACAGCACCTGCGGACGCTTGACGAGCGCACGCGCCAGCGCCACACGCTGCTGCATACCGCCGGACAACTGACGCGGCTTGCGGTCAGCAGCCTGCGGCAGGCGCACCAGTTCCAACGCCTCCATCGCCCGTTTGCGGGCTTCGGCCTTCTTCACGCCTTCCATTTCAAGCCCGAACATCACATTTTGCAGGGCGGTCATGTGCGGGAACAGCGCGTAATCCTGAAAGACGGTGTTCACGGGGCGGTGGAACGGCGGGACATCCTGCACGGCCTTGCCGCGAATCAGGATTTTGCCGGAGGAGGTGTCCTCAAAACCGGCGATCATGCGGAGGGTGGTCGTCTTGCCGCAGCCGCTGGGGCCGAGCAGGGCGAAAAACTCGCCGTCATAAATTTCCAATGACACGTCGTCTACCGCCCGTACCAGACCATCCTGACGGGGGGAAGGAAATTCTTTGACGACATTAATCAGTTCGACATCTGCCTGCGGCATAAGCACTCGCCTCCGATCCTTATCGTGATTGCGTCCCACGCATCCATTGTAAACGGTTTCAACCGCCGGGGGGATAGTGCAGGTTGACACACTCTCCGGCAGGGTACTGCTATGCCGTCAGCTGAATTGACCGCTAAGGGCAATTTTTACCTCATCCCATGCGTCGCTGTAAAGCTGCTCGGCATCCGGCGGTATGACAATATAGAAAAGGCGCTTGAGCGTGGCCTCGTCCGGGTAAATGCCGGGGTTGGCGAGCAGCGCCGGGTCAATCAGCCCCGCATCAATCGCGGCCTGATTCGGGGTCGGATAAGCTGTGTAGGTGGCAATGTCAGCGGCTACCTGCGGGTCGAGCAGGTAATCCATGAACACGTTCGCCAGCGCCGGATTTTGCGCCCCCACCGGAATGCCCACGAAACCGGACGAGAAAGGCGCACCTTCCTGCGGCAGCACATAGGCAAAATCGTCACAGCCGCAGTCCTGTGCGATCTGATAGATGTCGCCATTGTACTCGATCACCATATCCACCTCGCCGCGTGCGAGGAGTTCCTGCCCGTCGTCTCCGGCGATCACCAGCACATTCTGACCGTGTGCGATCAGGTAATCGCGGGCATCCTGAATGGCCTGCGGATCGGCGCTGTTCAACGGATGACCGGTCATGAGCAGCCCCAGCGTCATCATTGAACGGGAATCTTCAATCCACGCCACTTTGCCCGCGTAGTTGAAAAACTGTTCCCATGAGGTAACAGTTTCACCGACGGTTTTCCAGTTGTAACCCAGCCCCATCGTACCAGTGAGATATGGGACGGTGTACTGGTTTTGCGGATCAAAAACGGTATTTTTATAAGCAACCCCTATGTTGGCATCATTGGGGATGGCACTGAAATCTAGCGGCAGGAGCAAATTTTCGCGGATGAGCGCCGCTACGCTGATGTCACTGGGGACGACAATATCGTAACCGGGATTGCCCTGCCGCAAACGCGACAGCAGCGCATCATCACTTTCGTACACATCGTAATTCACGCTCACACCACAGGCCGCTTCAAAGTTGGCAACAGTATCTTCGGCAATATAGGTAGACCAGTTGAACACATTCAGCGTTTGCCCCTCATAGCCGGACGGACAAACCCATGCGGCAGAGGCATCCTGCGCGGCCAGTGGAGCGCACAGCGCCAGAATAGACACCATCAGGCACGACAGGCTCAATCGGCGCATCCAATTGAACATGAGATGTATGATCCACTCCCGTATCGTCAGGTTAAAACAATTGACAGCGGGGATGTTCCCCACTGTCAACCGGTTTTTGAGCCGTTATGCACCCTCTGGGACAAACCGCCACACGGAGGGTGATGGTGCGTCACACGCTTTTAGCTACCGATGCGAATCTTGATCTCGTCCCACGCATCGTTGTAGTACTGTTCAGCATCCGGGTCGAGCGCCGAGACAAAGAACAGCTTGGGCAGAATTTCGGCGGGCGGGTAAATGCCCGGGTTTTCCAGCAGTTCGGGCAGAATCAGCCCCGCATCAATCGAAGCCTGATTCGGGGTGGCGAACGAGGTGTAGTTGCTGATGTCCGCGCCCACTTTCGCGTCGAGGATATAGTCAATGAACACGTTCGCCAGCGGCTCGTTCTGTGCGCCCGCAGGAATGGCGATGTTATCCGCCCACTTATTCGCGCCTTCTTCGGGGATGACATAGCGGAAGTCGGCGGTGCAAGCCGAGTCAGCCTGACATTCGCTGATCTTCTGGAAGATGTCGCCCATGAACTCGATGGTGATATGCACTTCACCACGCGCCAGCAGTTCCTGACCATCATCACCCGCGATGTAGGTCACGTTGCCGCCATTGGTGATCAAGAATTCCTTCGCAGCGTTGATTTCATCCGGGTTGGTGCTGTTGGGGTCATAGCCGTTCAGCTTGAGCGCCAGACCCATCATTTCGCGCTTGGCTTCCAGCCAAGCCACCGGGCCGTCGTAGTTGAACACTTGCGACCAGCTGGTGATGTCTTCGCCCACCGCATTGTGGTCGTAGCCAATGCCGATCGTACCCCACTGATAAACGGCGGTATACACATTACCCGGATCGTAGACCGGATTCGCCATTTCCGCGCTCAGGTTCTTCAGGTTGGGAATGGCGGCATGATCCAGCGGCACGATCAGCCCTTCGGCGACAAGCGACTGAATGGTGTAGTCGGCAGG
This sequence comes from uncultured Chloroflexota bacterium, assembly GCA_903904765.1. The sequence continues at coordinate 4,848 of CAIVEA010000316.1, read as the reverse complement.
CACAACGATGTCGTAGCCGGGGTTGCCCTGCTGCAAACGCGACACCAGCGCATCGGCGCTTTCGTAGGTATCGTAGGTAACAGTCACGCCGCAGGCCGCCTCGAAGTTCGAGATGGTGTCTTCGGCCACATAGGTTGTCCAGTTATAGACGTTCAGCGTTTGCCCTTCAAAACCGGGGGGGCAAACCCACGCAGCGGGGGCATCTTGAGCAGCGGTGACAGCCACGCCCAAGACGAGGGCGAGCAACGTCAGTAGCACTACAAATTTACGCATTTCAGCCTCCTCAATGAAAAATTAACCCAACACGGATACGCTAACGAACCCACAGTCCTCTATGCCAGTATACGCAGTCCCCAATGAGCGAACGCTACTTGTTGGCGTTGCGTCCTTGCATCAACAATGAAATGCCCACCAGAACGGTGGAGGCCATCAGCATCAGCGTCGAGATGGCGTTGATTTCCGGCGGCACTTTGGTTTTGAGCAAACCGTACACGAACAAAGGCAGCGTGGTCGTACCAATGCCGGAAGTGAAGAACGTCACGATGAAATCATCCAGCGAGATGGTGAAGGCCAGCAGCGCACCTGCGACCACACCGGGCAGGATGAGAGGGAAGGTCACGCGCCAGAAGGTCTGCCACTCGTTTGCGCCCAGATCGCGGGCAGCTTCTTCGTAGCGCGGGTTCATGTCGGCGAAACGGGCGCGTACCACGATGGTGACATACGAGATACAGAAGGCCACATGACCGATGATGATCGTGCCGAAGCCCGTTGTGGCCGGGCGATCTAGTCCGGCGTTGGCATTGATGAAATCGAACAGGATGCGGAAGAATACTGCCAGAGAGATAGCCTGTGTGATTTCCGGGATGACCACTGGCAGATACAGAATGGCATCCAGCACGCGCTTGCCGGGGAATCTGCCGCGCACGAGGCTCATGGCGACCATCGTGCCGATGATGGTCGAAAGCACTGTCGTCACGAAGCCGACGAGCAAGCTGTTCCGCACCGCGTTCAACATGATCTCAGTGGAGAATCGCGCTGCTTCTGTTCCGGCGCTGATGGCATTACTGAAAATGTTTTGATACCACTGCGTGGTAAAGCCGCGCCAGACCGACACGGTTTCGGCATTATTGAACGAGAACACCACCAGAATGATGATGGGTGCCCACAGGAAAAAATAGGCGAACACCGGATTGAAGGCCAACCCGACCTTGCCGATTTTACGCATGAGCATGTCGCGGCGGATTTTGCCCCGATCAAACTCGAAGTCGTTGCTATAGATATGAACCGTTTGCTGGCTCATTTAGACCGCGCTCCGATCCCCGAACCGGACATATACCATCAACGCCAGCAGCACCATCGCCATCATCACCACCGACAGCGCCGAGCCTAACGGCTGATTACCCTGCCCTTTGAACTGCTGGTTAATCAGGTTGCCGATCATGATGCCCTGCGTGCCACCTAGCAGGTCGGGCGTGACGAACGCGCCGATGGTGGGGATGAACACCAGAATAAAACCGGCGATCACACCCGGCAGCGTTATGGGCAGCACCACCCGCAGAAACGCCCACAGGTCATTCGCGCCGAGGTCGTGCGCCGCCTCCACATAGCGGAAGTCAAAGCGTTCGACGGAAGCGTAAATGGGCAGCACCATGAACGGCAGATAGCCGTACACCAGACCAATCAGCACGGCGGTGGGCGTGTTCAGGATTTGCAATGGTTCAACGATCATGCCCAGCGTTTGCAGGAGCGAATTGACCGTACCTTCGCGCCCCATGATGGTTTGCAGCGCGTAGGTACGGACGAGGAAGTTCGTCCAGAAAGGCAGAATAATCATGAAGAAGGCTAACTGGCGCACCCACGCTTTTTTGCGGGTGGCGATGAAGAAGGCCAGCGGGTAGCCGATGATGAGGCAGATCACCGTCGTCTGAAAGGCAATCCACACCGAGTCGGTCAGCACGCCCGCAAAAACGTTAAAGACGCGCTCGTAATTGGCGAAGGTGAAGGGCATCACGCCCGCACCGCCGCGCCCGCGAGTGAGGAAACTGACAAAAACCACGATCACAACAGGCAGGACGAAAAAAAGACCCAACCAGAGGATGGCGGGTAGTGCCAGCAAGAACCCTTTGGGTTTCTCTTTGCGCGTTTGCGCCACGGTCGAGGCCATACCAACTCCCTCTTTAACCCATTCAAGGAACCGTAGAAACGAACAACCGCGAGGCTTCTGTGAAAAAGCAACCTGCGCGGCTGAAATGCTAATGAGGGATTATGACGAATATCAGGGCGGGGCGCAATAGCTAATTCCAGCGCCTGACCACTTATTTGGGGGGCATTTCTAGGGGATTGACCATACTAAAGTTGGGAATGCGTTAACGCTACAGGCGCAAAATACCATGCTAAAATGAAGGCGTGCAGTAGATAAACGCGGAGGAACGGTCGTGGATGATCTCCAAAGCGAAATCTGGCGGTTACAGATGCGCTCCGATGTGGGCGGTCTGGTGGAGATGCTCCGCCACAAATCAGCCAATATCCGGGGACGGGCGGCGCTCGCGCTGCAAGTGATCGGGGCGAATGCGGCTATCCCGTCGCTGCAAATGGCGCTGATGGATGAAACCGACCCGGCCACACGCCGCCTGTTCATCGCCGTGCTGGATGACCTGTTTCAACTGGCGCTGGAAAACGATGCTGAACTGCCCGCCCATCAACATCACCCGATTGTCAGCCTGATTGACCAGCTCAGCGGTCAGAGCCACGAGCAAATCATCCGCGCCGCGCAGCAGATCGGCGAACGGGGCGCGAAGATCGCCGCCGAAACGCTGGTGCGCGTGTTCGAAAACACAGGACTCCCCTCACGGGTGCGCCTGACGGCTGCCGAGGCGCTGCTCAAGCTGGATTGCGCGCCGGTGGAAGTCTCGCTGCTGGCCGGCCTGCGCCACCCCGAATTTCAGGTGCGCCGCAGCGCCGCTGGTGTGCTGGGACAGTTGAAAGCAGCATGGGCGGTGGACGCGCTGATCGGGGTGCTGAACGACCCGCACGACAGTGTGCGCCGCATGGCACACGCCGCTTTGCAGCACATCGGCACGCCGGAGGCGCTGGATGCAATCAGTTACCCGCTGCCCGTGCCGCCACCGCCCATGATGAACCAACCGCCACCACCGGATGAGGACGAAGATACCCGTCCTGCACCACCTCTGCCGGATGATGTGGCTTAACGGCTGACAGCGGGTGCGTCGCGCAGGCTGACATTCACCACGCCGTTGACATAGCGCCCGCCGTGTCCGTCGCCGGGGACGACCAAACGCAGCGCTCCCGCCGCGTCGTTGATGGGTGCGCCATCCTGCTCATAGGCCACCAGCACGGGCTGATTGCCGAACTCCGGGTCAATCTCCCCCCACGCGATCACCGCCTGATACCCGTCTGAACCCGTAACCACCACGAACAGGCTCAACCGATCATTTTTGACATCAGCGTTCAGATTGGGCTGCGCGGCGCTGAGAAGTTGCCACAGCGAAACACCCGTGAAAGTGGCTGAAACGCTGTCCTCGCCGCTGAGGTAGGTCACATCCAGCGTTTGTGCGGGGTAATTCGCCCGCAGATCATCGGCGGTCAGCATCAGCGGGTTCAACACCTGCCCGTCCACTGTCAGGGCGCTAGTCCCTTCGGGCAGCGTGATGCTATAGACCAGCGCCGGAATGCGTACCGAAATAAAATTCCGCTTCACCAGCACATCCTGTCCCGCGTCCGACAGCACAAAACCCACAAACGCCGCCGCCAGTTCCGGCTGTGGCGTGTCGTTGGTGATGGCAATCGGATAGGCGGCAATCGTGTTCAGATGGTCGGGGATGGCGATCACCTGCACCTGTGCGCTGATCTCCGGCGTGACATCCGAAGCGTACACGAAACCCGCGTCAGCCTCACCGAGCGCGATTTTGGCCGCCACCTGCCGCACATTCTGTTCTTCCGAAACCACGTTCGCCAGCACAGCGGCGCGGTAGCTCTCGCCATAAGCGGGGTCGGCGGCCAGCCGTTCTAACAATGTATCGGTGTAGGTGCGGATGGGAATTTCCGGCGCGGCGAATACCAGTTGCAACCCTGCCCCTGCCAGATCGCGCAGGGTGTGAATCGCCCCCGGATTATCCGCCGGGACGATCAGCACCAACCGATTCTTGACGAAGACGTGCGGCTGACCTGCGATGCGCCCCGCGTCCTTCGCCACGTTCATCTGCTTGGTATTGGCGCTGGCGAACACATCCGCCGGTGCGCCCTCGCTCAACTGCGCTACCAGATCGGACGAGCCGCCGAAGTTGAACAGCACTTCCACGCCGGGGTTCTGCGCCTGAAACGCCGCCCCGATCTCCTCGAAGGCATCCGTCAGCGAGGAGGCCGCGAATACTGTCAGCGTCCGGTTGTCCTGCGCTCCGGCACTCCCGGCGGTGAGTAACAGCCAAAGAACAGCAATAATCCACTTTTTCATATCCATAGTTCCTTATTCAAGTCACGCTTTCACAGCGGTCAATCCAGCGCAGGATGGCTTCCAGCTGGGCGATCACAAACTCGGCGGTCTGCCAGCCCATGCTCTGCGAGTCGAGCGTCTGGCGGGTGTGCAGATGGCGTGCCCGTTCCAGTTCACACATCTGGCGCTGACGGCTGATGAGGGTGGCGGTGGGACGCTTCAGCATACGGGCGATATACAGGCGGCTGAGGAACTCCACCCGCACCCGCCGCACGCTGGCGGACGGATATGGTTCATCCAGCCACGCGCTGAGATGCACCTGCCCGATCTCGGTCAGCGTGTATTCAGTGCGCGGTGGGGCGTTCTCGGTCAGCACTTCGCGCCCGCTGATGTACCCC